>JAUPWC010000187.1 GCA_030916665.1 Verrucomicrobiota bacterium | reverse complement strand
GCGAGCCATCGACATAGTGAGCTGAATCCAACTGCAATGCAGTAGGAAATCTCCATGTGGTGCAAAAGCTTAGCTACCACTCCGCGAGTTCTACTGCATGGTTCCGGCTTAGGCGGCGCTCCTCCTCGGGAACCACCCCAAGCGCGGGCTTGTCTCGCCCCGGCTCCGCTTCCACCCTGCCCAATCCCATGAACGAAAACCAATTCTGGCACAGCACCGACGGCCAGATCCTCACCGTCCGGGCCAAAGGTTCCGACCGTCTCACCCTCACCGTCGCCTTCTGGCCGCGCCATCCGGCCGAAATGGATTTCCTCCGCGCCCACCTGAAGGCCCTGCGTTTAAGCGAGCGCAGCTCGCTGGCGCGCATCGGCATCGAGATGATCACGAGCGGCGCTCCGGCCGTGGACGGCAACCGCCTACTGCTCACCGCCGAGGCCTTCATCTACGACCACAGTTTCCCCAACGCCCCCTACTGGCAGAAGCTCCTGCGCCCCGGCGCGCCCGTCGGCCGCCTGTTCTACGCGCCCGCCGCCGCCAAGCTCTCCGCCACCGAGATCTGGACCGCCATCCGCGAGAACCACCTCAAGCTGCCCAACACCATCTCGATCGACAGCTCCGGCCGTGTCTTTTTCACGCCGCACCCCGTCAGCTACACGCTCAACCCGCGGCTCATCCGCGTGAACTTCGAGCACATCGTCTCGGGCTACGCCGGCCGCAGCTTCCTCGACAAGGTGCAGGTGCGCCACGACGCCGCGCCGCTCACCATCGCGCCGCACTCCGGCGTGCTCACCAGCTGCTCGATGTATCTGCGCGAGCACTTCGTCGTGCTCAGCCCGGGCGAGGGCAACTTCGGCCTGCACACCTCCGCCGTGCTCCTCGACCCCATCAAGACTTCCGGCACCAACATCATGCTGGAAATCTACAACACCGGCGAGCAGCCCGTCGTTAACCCGATGGTCTCGGTCGAGATCTTCCGCGCCCCGCCGGCGGAGGATGCCGAGGCCAAGACGCTCGCCAAGAAGCGCCAGCGCCTCCTCGCCACCACCAAGAGCCTCTACAAGTGCCTCGATGCTTCCCCCGCCATCGAGAGCACCGAGGCCAAGCCGCGCACCAAGATTTCCGTCCGCGGCCAGAGCGCCACGATGGAGAACCGCGCGCTCTTCATTCGCGCCAACGACGAGGACCTCAAAAAACTCCTCGCCAAGGACGCCTGCCCCCTCGGCGCCCGCACCATGATCCAGGCCCTCGACGCCCATGCGCCCGAGGCCGACACCCTGATCGTGGACTACTTCCCCGACCTGCTGGAGCACACCGAGCTCGTCACGCGCCTCGGCGACTCGCGCCTCAAGCGCGTCATCTTCCGCAAGGCCTCGCGCACGCACGGCTACTTTCTGTCGTCCAACGCGCACGCCCGCCTCGACATGCTCCACTCGCTCGGCATCCCGGTTTACTGGTATGACGAGCAGACGAAGGACCTCTACCTGCACACCTACCGCCGCGATCACGGCTTCTTCGTGCGCGAGGAGATGGGCCGAAAGTTCCAGGAGGCCACCATCCTCGCGTTCTACGGTTCGGCCGTCGGCCTCGACCAGGCCGACACCGACCGCATCTCCGCGCTCGTGCACCAGCTCACGACCTTTATGGGTTCCAACCTCGGCGTGCTCACCGGCGGCGGCGGCGGCGTCATGCGCCTCGCCACCGAACAGGCCCGCGGCAAGGGCGCCCTCACCGGCGCCTGCTTCCTCGAGCTCGAGGCCCAGCCGCCGGAGCTCGGCGTGGATTTCTTCAACACCTTTCAGGAAAGTTCGCGCCACTTCCGGCAAAAATGGTTCGAGGCGGCGGATTTTTGCATCTTCAACGTCGGTGGCGTCGGCACGCTCGAGGAGATCGGCATCGAGCTCTGCAACCTCAAGCTCGGCATCCGCCCGCGCGTCCCCTACGTGTTCTTCAACGCCCGCTTCTGGGGCGACCTCCGCCGCCAGGTCCGCACGATGATCAAGGACAAGCGCGCCCCCGCCTGGATGAACGACTACATCCTCTTCACCGACGACCCCGCCGAAGTCATCGCCTTCTACCGCAAGACGCTGAAGGTCCTCTGATGAATCCGTGTCGCGATTGCTCCGTCTCGCCCAAAAAACGGTTTGCCGGCGACCGTGGCTGCGCAGGAGGGGGCTACGGACGTGCGCGTGAAGTCGGCAAGGCAAGATTCCCCCGCATTACCCGGAGCCTTTTGGCGAAGGTCGAGACATGACATCTGCTTTCGACACATCCCGTTCCCTTGGACTTCACGGATTCACCTCACCCGAACCACCGCATGCCGGGCATCGCACCATTTGGCTCGACCACCTCTCCTGCGTGAGCCCCGTCCCGTCCACCCTTCTGTAGGTATTCACCGTGGATTTGGCCCCGGCATCGTATATCTCTCCGGTCCCGAAACAGCGTCTGCATTTTTCGGCGACGACCACCTTGCGCTGACGGGCCCGCGCCGCTTCCCGCTCCGCCTCCCTCTTCACCTTCTCCTGCTCGAGTAGCCGCTCCCGAGCCACGACCTTGGGATCCTTCGGCAGGATTTTCACCAGATCGGAGTGGGGCTCCGATAGGTGTTGCGCAGGAGGCCGCGGCTTAAACTCCAGCTGCGCCACCATTTGAGGCAGCTCTTTCATCGCCAGCTCCCGTTGTCCCGAGGCGATCAACAGCTGCGCCCGGTGCAAATCCAGTTGCTGGCCGAGTCGCGTGCGCACTTCCGGCGTCACGCTTGCCTCTCTCAGCATCGCGCCGATTTTCGGCAACGAACTGAGCCACATTGCCGCCACCAGCGCGTGCATCGGCGCGACCACCTTGTCACCCAGCCGCTTGTCCAGCAGCTGAATCGCCTGACCCGCACTGGATGAAACCAAAAGACTCATCCCCCACGTCCCTCCGCGGTTATCCTCCAGCAACTGTTTGAAATTTCCCAACATTCCCCCCCGACCCAGCGCGTGCCTCCACACCACGGAGGGAACTTTTGCCCATTCCGCCGGGGTCACGGGCTCTGCTTTCAGATCCGCGCCATTCCACACCCAGGCATCAAGCTCCATCACATGCCGGCCAAGCGGCGTCTTCTCCAGTCCGGCCGGCGGTTGATAAGCATACCTCACTTGTGCCGCCGGCATTTTTATCTGCGCATCGCCCCAATCGGTCACGTCCATGGCGCGCGCCGGATCGCCCGTCCAAGCCCACACAAAATTCGCCAACGCCGGGGCGATAAACGCCACGTCCTCCTGCCGTTTCATCTGCAGCCGACCCACCGTCGCGGTCACCCGCACCGCCACCGCCGCCGCGATGCCCGGGCACGTGCTCGGCAAATCAATCGCTCCCTCCGCCAACGGCATCACGTCGGTCAACAAGGCCGACAACTCCTCGCCCTTCTCCGGCGGCGCAGAATCTGTCCCCTGCTTGCCGGCCAACAACGTTTTCAACTTTTGCGTGAGCACACCGGGGCTGCCGCTCACATAATCCCGTCCGCCCGATTCATTGAACCAAGGGTGTTGTTTGGCCGCATGAATGGCCGCCGTATCCTCCGGCACACACAGCAACGCGAGCGTTGTCCGCTGCCGCGCGTTGGCCCACGCCTTGGCCGCTTCTGCCGAATCCGTCGACAGCGTCAGCCACCGCAAGTGCGCGATGAGCGCCCCTTCCCGGCCGATCTCCCCCCACCGCGCCCGACCCTCCGCTGTTTCAAGATCGCCCGCCGCCGGCCCCCGGCCCCACTTCGCCAAAAATGCTTTCTCCAGCGCCACCACGCGATCAGCCCCGGCGCTCAGCCGCTCGCCCGTCAGTGCCTGTCGAAGTGGCGAATCCGTCGTCAGCGTCGCCGGAGCAGGCAGGGCTCCCGCCGGCCAGAGCGGATCGATCCGCCGCAAACGCGCCACCAGCGCATCGTAAGCCGCGACCGACGCCGCATCCGGTTCCGCGGCACTCGCAAAAATCCGGACCGCCTCCAAGGTATCCGCTTTCACTGCCGAGCTGTTATCCGGCCACCGATCTTCCGTGAAAGCCACGGCCGCCGCCACCCGGGCCCACAACAACTGCCGCGCCCCGAAGGTCGGCCGGTCTCGCCCCGACTTCAACGCCTCCTCCGCCGCTCGCCGCGCGTCGAACACATCGCCTTTGGCCAGTTGCGTCTCGGCGAAGAACCGCAATCGCCCCAGCTTGGGGTCACCCGGCTCCAGCGCATCCGCCTGCGCCAACGCCGTGCGCACCGTCTGACGAAGCCGTTCCGCCGCCGGAAATTTTCCGCCCGCTTCCGCAATCGCCCGTGTGCTGAGGTCACACGCAGAAGCCACATCACCCTCCTTGGCCACTTTACGAGCCACCAACAACAACGCTTCGGGCAACGCTTCGCCAAACGGTATTACGTCCAGGGAGCTGTCCGACACTCCCGCGCCGTTCATTTCCAGCAACAGCAGGTAAATCGGCCGCACGCCCGGCTCGTATCCCTGAAACTGAGCATCAGGATCATCCTCCTTGCGCAGTTCGGCCGCCGCTTTGATCAAGGCCATCGCTTCCTCCTTGCGCCCGCGCTGCAACGCCACTTCCGCCAAACCCGCCGCGACGGGAATGCTGTCTGGCGTCAATTTTTTCGCCGCCAGAAAATCATTGTTCGCTTCCAGCAGTCTCTCATCGCGCAACAACCACCGGCCCCGCTGCTCAAGCCATGCCGCACGATCCGCCGGCGAAGCCTCCGCCGGCTGAAGTTTATCGGCTTCGGCAAAGTTGCCGGCCGCCATGGCCACCGCACTCTCCTGCGCCTGTGCCCCGTGCACCGCCGTGAGCTCAGCCCGCAGCAGCGGGAACCACCCCGCCAACCCGACAATCACCCAAAGACCATAGTTCCGCGCCGAGTTTCTCATGTCCCCTGAAACAGCCCGGGCCCCCTCCCCGAAGCAACCCCGAACCCCTCCCCTGCGCATGAATACGTAGGACCCATGATGTTTTTGGAGGCCCCGCCTCCGACAGGCCGATGCGGCGACCGCGCGGGGTTGCAATTTCGCATCCAACCACGCGGGCCGGTCTGTCAGAAGCAGGCGCTCGCTCTTCAGAGGACCTCAAACAAAGTGCTTCCCACCCTGAACCCAAAATCTAGAACTAGCTCCTAAACGCTCTCATGGCCGCCCTTTCTTCCTCCCTCCCTATCGTCGGCTCCGGCGGCGACCTCCACCGCCAGGTGAGCACGATGATCAAGGACAAGCGCGCCCCCGCCTGGATGAACGACTACATCCTCTTCACCGACGACCCCGCCGAGGTCATCGCGTTCTACCGCAAGACGCTGAAGGTGCTGTGACGCGCGCGCGTCCATGAAACCGCTCCACCAAGTGCTGTTTGCCGCCGGACTCCTGCTCGTCGCGGCGGGCTCCTGGTGGTTGCTCACCCGACCGAAGCCACAGGCGGAGTGGCTGCGCGTTGAGGCGCCGGACCGGGTTGCCCCCGGCGAAACGGTCACACTGCGGGTGACTCCCCTCGGCTTGGAAAGCGGACTGCTGCTGAATCTCGACCTGCATGGCACCACGAGTCGTCATCATTCAATGGGAGTCGTCGGCCATGGCCGGTCGCAACGGATCGGCCCCACCGGGCAGAAGCTGGAATTCCGCATCACCGTGTCCACCCGGCCCGACTTGGCGCAGGCGCATGCCATCATCTACGTGTCCCCCAACGGGAGCTGGGCCGACCGCATCCGCGTGGCCAAATCCGAACCGTTCCCCGTCAAAGCCACCCCCGCGTCTGACCGGGAACTGCGCCCACTGCACGTCCATGATCACACCCCCGACCCGGAAATCCCGCGCATCGAGCTCCCTAGCCTGCGCGGGTTGCTCGTCATGCTGTGGCTGATCGTTGCTGGAGTTTTGGCGGCACGCTTCAGAAATTCCACCCCGGGATTCGGACGCGGACGCCCGCTTGCGCTCATCGCCACCAGCCTGGCCATCGCCTTGTCAGAGATTTTCCGCTTCGAGCCTTTCGCGAGCGAGCTGGCCCGGCAGTTTGCCCGGAAACACGACTTCTACGACGGACGCCTTCTGCCCCAGCAGATCGCCATCGTGGCCGCCGTGGTCACCGTTACCGCGCTCGTTGCCTTTATCCTGCTCAGAGCCCGCAACCGCCGCCTTGTGCTCGGACTCCTTGGCCACGCCGCGATTTCCGTCGCCGCCATCCTTTCACTCCACGAAGTCGATGCCCTGCTCTACGCCACGCTCGGCGGAACCCCGGTGGAACAGCTGGTCAAGCTCGCCGCCGTCTCCCTTTCGCTCTGGGGCCTGCGCCCGCTGCTCACTGCGCCGGCCGCTGGCTTTGCTTGATGTAGGCATCCACGACCTTCTCGGTCAGGACGTATTTCCAGCCTTCGGCGGTCTGCTGATACTCGGTGCCGTCGCGCGGGACATTCGGCATGCGCAGCCTGATCCGGCCGGTTCCGACTTCCTCCGGCGTGGCCGTCGCCAGGATGTCATGGCGCGGGAACGGCCTCGCCATGACGCTCTCGGTGAGCATGGCCGCCACGGTTTCGTCCACCGTTTTCCACTGTGCGCGCACGTTTTCCGGCAAGGCGGCCACGAAGGCCTCGACCTTGGGCCGGGCGGCTTCCTCAACGAACAGCAGGCGCTGCACCGTCTCGGTGTCGCCGCGGTCGCAGGCCCAGGCGAAGGTCTGCAACGTGGCCAGCGGCGTGGCGTTGCCCTCGTTGCGGTAATACTCGGCCATCCGCGCCACCGGCACTGCCAACGGGGCGGACGCCGAACCCGCCGCCACCGACTCACTTGAAGTCGGCGACGGAGCTGCCGCCTGCCGCGCCATGACCCGCTGATTGGCCTCGAGCCGCATGCGGTTGTTCTGCGACCGCAGATGACGCGCTTCACGAACACGGCCTTGGTGGGAGCAATGCAGCCCGCAGGCGGTGACCACCACCGACACCACGGCCACAATCAGGGAGGTTTTCAGCGGAGACATGGGACGGAGCGACAGGTTATTTTTGGACCAGCTTGGCGAGAGTCCCGCTATTGAGGTTGTTCGGCATGTGGATGACGCCCACCTCGGGGATGACGTGTTTCCAACCGTCGGCCATGAGCTGATACTCGTGATTGTTGTAGTCGCTCCCCTTGCGGCGCATGGCAACCCGACCGGGCTTCAGCTCAACCTCCACCATGGAACGCTCGATCAAATCGGCGCCCGGCGGTGGCCCCTCGAGGCAGGTGGCGGCCAGCACCAAGCCATAGAAGGCTTCCGGAGTGGGATACTCCTTCTGGATCGCTTCCGGCATGGTGGCCAGAATCTCCTGCGCCTTCGCCCGGGCGGCAGCGTCGAACGTGATGACCTTGGCCAGTTCGTCGGGATCGCAGATGTCACTGGCCCAGGCAAAGGTGAACGCCGCATCGCGCGCCGTGGCAATGCCGCGGTTGCGATGGCCGCGGGGCGTGACCTCGGCCGCAGCCGGCGAGGTCTGGCCCGCGGCGACCGCCTCGCCCCGGGCAACGCGCGACGAGTGCCGTTCCTCGAGTGCGCGTGCGATCCCAGTGACCGTCGTGGTGAACTCTTTGGCCACAGTATCCACTTGCGCAGGGGTGGCTCCGGGACCCGTGGCTTGGGTGAGACGGGCATTTTCGGCGCGAAGCGTAGCCAGCTCCTCGGCGCTGACGGTGGGCACAACGGAAGTCCAGACAAGGGCGGTGACGCCGGCGGCGACCACCGCGCTGAGGGCGGGAATGGCGATTTTATTCATGAGAAGAAAAGTGACGAGGCCGCACGCGGCGGGCGCGGAGGCCAGCGCCGTCGTGGTGACCGTGGCCGACAAACCGGCCGGTGCGGCGCCGAACGCCGAGTTGGCTAGCAGCAGGCCCAGCGCGGCCGTGGTCGAGGTGACGCCGCGCTTGCCGAGCTGGCCGCGGAGTTTCTCCAGCGCGCGCTCCGTGCGCATGCGGGCGGCGTTCTCCGACAGGTTCATCCGCGCGCCGATCTCGGCAAAGTTCAGGCCCTCGAAGTAGCGCAGGAGCATCGCCTCGCGATCGGATTCCTTGAGCTCATCCAGCACCTCGTCGAGCACCGGACGCAGACGCGCCCACTCGACCTGTTCTTGGGGCGTGGGCGCGTTATCGGGCATGGCGGAAAGGGTTCGGGAGAGTTGCTGGCCCCGCTGTTCGGACCGGATCACATCAATGGCGGCGTAACGTGTGCTGCGGTGAAGCCAGCCGGTCAGCGCGGGATGGTGGCTGAGCGAGGCGGCCTTGCGGGCGAGGTCGGTGAAAATCTTCTGCGCGATGTCCTCCGCGAGATGCGTCCGTCCGCCGGTGCGCCGCAGCGCCGCGCCATAAACCACGCCGAGGTGGCGTTGCACGAGTTCCGCGAAGGCGCGCTCGTCGCGGTCCCGGGCGTAGCGTTGGAGCAGTTCGGCATCGGTGGACATGGGATCACCCTATAACCGTCCCCCGCGGGAAAACCGCACAATAAATCCGGCCGGCCTAAGCCGCAGACTCGGCTGGACGCGCGGCGGCATCCGTGTCCATCTGTGCCATCCGTGGCTAACCAACTTCCCACTTCCGTTCTCATCGTCGGTTCCGGCGGGCGCGAACACGCGCTCGTCAAGGCGCTCGCCCTGTCGCCGGCCAAACCCCGCCTGCTCTGCGCGCCGGGCAATGCCGGCATCGCCGCCGACGCCGCGTGCTTCCCTGTCGCCGCCGACCACATCGCCGGCCTCGTCGCGCTCGCCCAGCAGGAGAAGGTGGACTTTGTCGTCGTCGGCCCCGAGGTGCCGCTCTCGCTCGGACTCGTGGACGCGCTGATGAAAGCCGGCATCCCCGCCTACGGCCCCAAGGCCGACGGCGCCCGCCTCGAAGCCTCCAAGGTTTTCACCAAGCAGATCCTGCTGAAGTATAAAATCCCAACCGCCCCGGCCGGCATCTTCACCGAGATCGAACCCGCCCTCGCCTACGTGCGCGGACGCGGCGCGCCGATCGTCATCAAGGCCGATGGCCTCGCCGCCGGCAAAGGCGTGATCGTCGCCCAGACACTCGCCGAGGCCGAGGCAGCCGTGCGCGACATGCTCGCGGGCAACAAATTCGGCTCCGCCGGCAGCCAGATTCTCGTCGAGGACTGCATGTTCGGCGACGAGACCTCGATTCTCGTGGTCGTCTCCGGCCGCGACTATGTGGTCCTCCCCGTCTCGCAAGACCACAAGCGCATCGGCGACGGCGACACCGGACCCAACACCGGCGGCATGGGCACCTACTCCCCCGCCGAGGTCGTCACGCCCGACCTGCTCGCGCGCATCGACTGCGAAATCGTGAAGCCTTCCGTGGACGCCATCGCGAGCGAAGGCATCGATTTCCGCGGCACGCTCTTCATCGGCATCATGCTGACCAAGGACGGTCCGAGCGTGCTCGAATACAACACGCGTTTCGGCGACCCCGAGACGCAGGTCGTGCTCCCGCGCATCAAAAACGACCTGCTCGCGCTCCTCTGGGCCGCGGCCCGCGGCGAACTTCGCGGCGCGCAACTCGACGTGCGCCCCGAAGCCGCCATCTGCGTCGTCGTCGCCGCCAAGGGTTATCCCGACGCCTACCCCAAGGGCGACGTCATCACCTTTCCTCCCGCCTCCAGCCTCCCTGCTCCCGTCTCCATCTATCATGCCGGCACGGCGAAAAATGCCGCCGGCCAAATCGTGATGAACGGCGGTCGCGTGCTCGGCGTCACCGCGCTCGCGCCCACGCTCCGCGAGGCCGCCGACCGCGCCTACGCCGCGTGCGATGCGATTCAGTGCGTCTCAAAATACTACCGCCGCGACATCGGCGCCCGGCAGCTGAACCGCAAACCATGAAAGCCACGTTCCCTGTCATTCTGACAGCAGTGAAGTTCCGAGCGAAGCGACATCCTCATCCAGTCTCTTGGATGAATCGGATATCCCCTTGGATTCTTCGCTTTGCTCAGAATGACACGCTGCAAAAGATTCGTCCGGGTATCTTCAGTTTGTTTCTGGCCCTCAGCCTTCCGCTCTCTGCGCTCCGCCTTCCCGCCGCCGCGCCCGTTGAACTCACCGCCGATCTCGGCTACCTGCGCGTCCACTCCCTCGTGCTGGAGCGCGAGGCCATTGCCAGCGCCTTGCTGAAATCCCGCGCTCTCGTGCTCGACTTGCGTTACCCACTCGACGAACGCGACGCCGGTGAAACCCTTCGTCAGGAACTGGCCAGTCATCCGGCCAAGCCGCGTCTTTACGTGCTCGTCAGCCCGGCCACGCCTATTCCCGTGGTCGGCGCCATCGCTTCGAGCCAGACGAAGCTCGTTACACTCGGCGTGAAGGGCTCGCGACCCGAGCCACAGGTCGTGGTGCTCCAGACCGCCGCGGACGACCGCCGCGCCTTCGATGCGCTCACCCAAGGCACATCCCTCACCGACCTCATCTCCGGCAAGATGGACAAGGAACGCTACGACGAAGCCGCGCTGGTGTTGGAGTTCAAGAACGGTCAGACTGACGCAAACCCGCCCGTGGGGTCGTCCGGCCCGGCCGCCGAAAAGCCCGCCCGCCTCACCGACCGCGTGCTCCAGCG
>JAUPWC010000186.1 GCA_030916665.1 Verrucomicrobiota bacterium | reverse complement strand
GGCGAGATCACCGTGCGCGTGGATAAATACAAGCTCGTCTCCAAGGCCCTGCGCCCGCTGCCCGAGAAGAGGCACGGCCTCTCCGACATGGAGCAGGTTTATCGCCAGCGTTATCTCGACCTCATCGTCAACGAGGAGTCGCGCAAGCGTCTCATGCTGCGCAGCCGGATCGTGGCGAGCATCCGGGCCACGCTGGCCGGAAGGAAGTTCAACGAGGTGGAGACGCCGATGCTGGAGGGCGTCGCCGGTGGCGCCGCGGCGCGGCCTTTCACCACGCACCACAACGCGCTCAACGCCGACTTCTTCCTGCGCATCGCGCTCGAGCTGCGTCTGAAGCGCCTGCTCGTGGGCGGCTACGACCGCGTGTTCGAGATCGGCCGCGTGTTCCGCAACGAGGGCGTGTCGCGCAAGCACAACCCCGAGTTCACCATGTTGGAGGTCTATCAGGCTTATTCCGATTTCCGCGGCATGATGGAACTGCTCAAGGGCATCTTTGCCGACCTCGCGCGCGACGTCATCGGCGCGACCGAGATCAAGCACGCGGCCAGCGGCCAGCTGATCAACTTCGCCGGCGAATGGCGCGAGGTGCGCTACTTCGACCTGATTGACGAGGCTGCGGGCTTCAAGCTCAGCGCCCTGCGCAACACGCCGGACTACCGCGCCAAGGCCACCGAGGCCGCGCAGCAGCTCGGTCTGGAGATCCACCCGGGCTGGGAGACGCACGAAATCGTCAACGAGATCTTCGGCAAGAAAATCGAGCCCACACTCATCCAGCCGACTTTCGTCACGCACCTGCCCAAGGAGCTGTGCCCGCTGGCCAAGCTCAACGCCGAGGACCCCGGCCTGATCGACGTCTTCGAGTGCATCATCGGCGGCATGGAAGTCGCGCCTGCGTATTCGGAGCAGAATGATCCCTTCGTGCAGCGCGAGATGTTCGAGAAGCAGGTCGGCGAGGACAAACAGAACCTCGACTACGATTTCCTCCTTGCCCTCGAGCACGGCATGCCCCCGGCCGGCGGCATGGGCGTGGGCATCGACCGCCTGTGCATCCTCCTCACCGGCGCCGAGAGCATCCGCGACGTGATCCTGTTCCCGTCCTTACGTCCGGGCACAGGCAGTTAAAGTGGAAAGTTTAAGTTGAAGCAGGAACTTACGGACCCTTTCCGGCGTCAGTCGCTTTGACTTAAACTTCAACTTTCGACTTAAACTCGCGCCTCGCGCATGCCCTGGCCCGTCTATCTCGCCCTCAAGCAGCTGTTCCCGACCGGGCGGGTGTCGTTTTTCACGCTGATCTCGGTGCTGGGTGTCGGGTTGGGCGTGGCGCTGATGCTGGTCTCGACGAGCGTCATGGGCGGCTTCGGCCACCAGATCAAACGGATGATCATCGACACGCAGGGCGAGGTGCAGGTGAAGGCCCGCGGGCTGATCAATCCGGCGGCCGGCGTGGAAAAGGTGCTCGCGGCTGACTCCGGCATCGCGGCCTTCGCGCCTTACGCGCAGGGCGTGGTCATGCTGGAATACGGCCGGCGGCCCGCCTTTCCCGCGGTGCAGGGTGTCGATCTTGAGCGCATCCTGGAGGTCATCCCGCTGCAGCGTTACCTCACGGCCGGCTCGCTCGACGATCTCGATGACGACTCGGTGATCCTGAGTTCGCTCCTGGCGAGCGGCCTCGGCGTGCGCCCCGGCGACACGGTGAGCATCTACACGCCGCTTATGCTTGAGCGCATGAAAAACAACGAGGTGCTCCTCCCGCGCGAGGTGCGTGTGGCCGGTATTTTCCACATCGGCCATCAGCAGCTCGACAGCTCCACGGTCATCTGCCCGCTGCGGCTGATGCAGGATCTCTATGGACTCGAGAAGCTGGTTCACGGATACAACGTGCGTCTCAAACCCGGCGCCGATGCCGACGTCGTGGCCAAGCGGCTCAACGCCGCGCTGCCGGCCGGCGTGGGCGCGCTCACCTGGTTCGAAGCCAACGCTGACTTCCAGGCCGTGCTGGCCTTCGAGCGCAACATGATTTTCTTCCTGCTCACCTTCATCATCGTCGTGGCGGCGTTCTCGATTACCAGCTCGCTGCTCGTGACCGTCGTGCGCAAGACGCGCGAGATCGGGCTGCTTGGCGCGATGGGCGGCCGGGCCCGTGATGTGGCGGCCAGCTTCTGCGTGCAGGGCTTTTTCATCGGCGCCGTCGGCACCGCGGCCGGGTTGGTCCTGGGCTTCGCGCTCCTCCACTGGCGCAACGCCCTCGTCGGCTTCATTGCGCGCATGACGATGGGTGAGGAGGCCTTCGTGAAATTCTACCAGTTCAGCAACCTGCCGGCCTACACGGCAGCGAAGGATGTGGTGATCATCGTCGTGTTCTCGATCCTGGCTGCGACCCTCGCCGGTCTGCTTCCCGCCTGGCGCGCGGCGCGCCTCAAACCCGTGGAGGCGCTGCGCAGTGAGTGACCCCACCCCCATTCTGCGGGCCGCCGCTCTGTCCAAGACCTATCTGAGCGGCGACAAAACCCTGGGCGTGCTATCCGGCGTGGACGTTGCCGTCGCATCCGGTGAAAGTGTCTCCATCCGCGGCGAGTCCGGTTCGGGCAAGAGCACGCTGCTCAACCTGCTGGCCGGACTCGACCGGCCCGATGCGGGCGAGTTGTTCTGGGGCGGCGAGGCCGCGCACCGGCTGACGCTCGGCGAACTCACCGCGCGCCGCGGCCGGTTCCTCGGCATGGTGTTCCAGGCCTACTACCTCATTCCCGAGATCGACTCCGTCGCCAACGTGCTCATGGCCGCGCGCCTGCTCGGTGGGGTGGGAAATGCGGAGCGTGCGCGCGCCGCTGCGCTGCTCCAACGCGTCGGCCTCGGCGAGCGCGGGCATCACCTGCCGTCGCAGCTCTCCGGCGGCGAGCGCCAGCGCGTGGCGGTGGCGCGCGCGCTGATGAACCGTCCGCAGGTCATCCTGGCCGACGAACCCACCGGCAATCTCGACGAGCGCACCGGCGACGAGGTCATCAGCCTGCTGCTCGAGGTCTGTGCCGAGGAGAAAACCGCCCTTGTGCTCGTCACGCACAACCCGGCGCACGCCGCACGGACCGCGCGGAAGTTCTCCCTTCACAACGGCGTGTTGGGCGTGGTTGCATGACCGCATGAAAAACAGCCGCCTTGTGGCATGCTTCGCGGCCACCGTCGGTCTTGCCGTCATGACGCACGCCCAACCCTCCCTCGATCCTCTTGCCGAATCCTACGTGAAACTGGCCCTCGCCGCGGGGGTGCATGATGGCGATTACGTGGACGCCTACTATGGTCCGGCCGAGTGGCGCACCGCCGCGGAGGCGGAGAAATTGCCGCTGACCGAGATCCGCACGCGCGTGGCCACGCTCGAGGCCGGGATTGCCAACGTGGACGCCTCCGGCTTCGACCGGCCGCAGGCCATGCGCCGCGCCTACCTTGCCAAGCTGGTGCAGGCTCTGCGCACGCGGCTCGCGTTGGTCGCGGGCGAGAAGCTCCCGTTCGACGATGAATCGCGGTTGATCTACGACACCGTCGCGTCCCGGCACGATACCGCGCATTACGATGCCGTGCTGGCCGCCCTCGACCGGGAGCTGCCGGGCGAGGGCACAGTAGCCGAACGCTTTCAGGCCTTCCGCAACCGCTTCATCATCCCGCCGGACAAACTCGACGCCGTGTTCCGGGCCGCCATTGCCGCCGCCCGCGAGCGCACGCTGAAGAAAATCCCGCTGCCCGCCGGCGAAAGCTTCACCCTCGAATACGTCACCGGCAAGCCTTGGAGCGGCTACAACTGGTATCAGGGCGGCGCCCGCAGCCTGATCCAGATCAACACCGAGCTGCCGGTCTATATTGATCGCGCCGTGGATCTGGCCGCGCACGAGGGTTATCCGGGACATCACGTTTACAGCACGCTCATCGAACAAAAACTCCTGCGGGAGCGCGGTTGGGTCGAGTTTTCGGTCAACCCGCTTTTCGGTCCCAACGCCCTGATCGCCGAGGGCACCGCCAACTACGGCATCGACGTGGCGTTCCCGGGCGCGGAGAAGCTGGCCTTCGAACGCGATGTGCTTTTCCCGCTGGCCGGTCTCGATCCCGAGCAGGCCGATGAATACCACCGCGTGCTCGCGCTGACCAAGGAGCTCAGCTTCGCCAGCAACGAGGCGGCGCGCGACTACCTGGATGGGCGGATCCATGCCGACGAATACGCCGCCCGGTTGGAGAAATACTCGCTCATGGAGCCCGCCCGCGCAAAGCAGCGGATCAGGTTCACCGAGAAATACCGCGCCTACGTCATCACCTACAACCACGGCCTGAAGCTCGTGAGCGACTGGGTCGAGGCCCAGGCCGGGCGAAGGGCGATGCCGGCCGGC
>JAUPWC010000185.1 GCA_030916665.1 Verrucomicrobiota bacterium | reverse complement strand
TTCTACAGCCACAACACCTCGGGCGGCACCATGCCCGGCTCGCTCAGCGCCGGCAACGTCGCCCCAAGCTTCCGCGCCTCGGTCGGCGACCAGGACGAATACGGCATCAAGACCTCGTTCCTCGACGGCAAGCTCACGGCCTCGTTCGCCTGGTTCGACATCACTTCGTCGAACTACGCCGTGCCGAACAGCGAATACTACGTGCTGATCGCGCAGGGCAACGTGGCCGCCGCCAACGCCCTCCAGAACCCGCTCTACCTCGACCTCACCTCGAAGGGCTGGGAATTCGAGGGCAGCTACACCGCCACGAAGAACCTCACGCTCATCGGCAACTACACCGACTACAAGATGCGCCAGCCCACCGGCGTGCGCCTCCGCGGCGTCTCCGACAAGAGCTACGGCTTCTACGCCGACTACCGCTTCAGTGAGGGCACGCTCGCGGGCTTCGGCATCAACCTGGGCGTCGATTACCGCAGCGACCTCGTCGGCGAGAACGTCAACGCCTTCACCACGACCAAGCCGCTCGCCGGCGGCCAGCTCGTGCCGCAGCAGCCCAGCTTCAAGATCGCCCCGCGCACCGTCGCCAACCTCGGCTTCACCTACCGCGCCAAGGAATGGACCGCCCGCCTCCAGATCAACAACGTCCTGGACAAGGACTACATCCTCGGCGGCATCAACCGTAACTCGATGATGGTCGGCGACCCGCGCAACCTGAAGCTCTCGGTCACCTACAAGTATTGAACCGCTTTGGTGGACGCATCCCGCCCTCACCGGCGCGGTGCCCTCAGGCCGGCACCGTTGGGGGTGCCGGCCTTTTCTTTGCCCAAACGCGGAAGCGGCGGACCATGACCGCCGTCGGGACATCGGCGCTCGCAGCGCTCCGTTACAACAGACCGACCCAATGACCGGCTCCCGATCGGACCAGGCCTCTCGGACTGGCCGATTCGGACCGGACTGGTTTGCGCAACGTCGGCCCGCACTATGCGCCCAACCCCACCCCACGCCCGGTATGCTCCGCTATTTCGCTCACGGCCGCATTCATTGGAAAGAGCGCATGCGCTGCAACACGCGCACGAACTGGGAATTCTATGCCGTGACCGAGGGCCGCTGCGCCGTGACGCTCCGCGACACCGCCCCCGTCGCGCTGAAGGAACGCACCCTCTGGCTGTTCGCCCCCGAATGTCCGCACGCCTGGCTCGACGACGGCCGCCGCAGCTACCGCCGCCTGGTGCTGCACTTCAGCAGCGTGCCCCATCCGCTCGACGAGATTGTGCGCGCCCGCGGCGGCTGGATCTCGCGCCCGCTCGACGAGACCGCCATCTGGCGGCTCGAGGAGATCGCCCGTGGGATCGAGCCGCATTTCTGTCATCCCGTGGTGGCCAGCCCGCTGCACTACCAGCGCCACCTGATGGACCTCGCGCTCCTGCTGCTCGAAGGCGACCGGCAGGCCGCCGAACCGCTCACGCTCACCGACGTCGCGAGCTTCCGTGTCGAGCGCGCGCTCTCGTGGTATGCGGACCAGCTTCAGCACCGGCCGTCCGTCAAGGAGGTAGCCGACGCCATCCACGTGTCGCCGAGCCACCTGCGCCGGCTGTTCCGCGAGGTGCGCGGTGCTAGCCCCAAGCAGCTCTTCCGCCGCACGCGCCTCGACCAGGCGCAGGACCTGCTGGGCCGCACCAACCTCACACTCGACGAGATCGCCCGCCTCTGCGGCTACACGGGCGCCAGCCATTTCTGCCGCGACTACAAGGCCGTGCACCGTTTTACGCCCTCCACGTGGCGCCGTCGGCTGATCGACCGCTTCATCCGGCCGCTCCCGGCCGGCATCGTGCCCGTGCGCGAATTCAGCGCTCGCCCCGGCGAGCGCGCCATGCGTGCCTGAGCGACTTCTCTGCAATGGGGTCAGGCCGTTGTTTGTTGATTTGTCATAATCCGCTGATTCCAGCTCAAATTGCGATTTCTGGCCCCACGTTGAACAACCAGTCACCTTGCAAACGCCGCAGGGCCTGATCGCCAAACCCTTGGTTTGGATTGATCAATAATTTTCGTATTTAACTTCAATAGATTATTTTATAAATTATCTCAGAATATCATCCGGCTGTGCAGAAGGGCTCTGCCGCTCCGTATAAAATTCTCGGATAAGCATAAAAATCAACAAACAACGGCCTGACCCCTTTGATTCCCCCCCGCATGAACGACTCATTCGGCGCCTGTGGCCGTTACCAGTAGAAATAATTTTCCTCCAGGCCGAGGAACCGGTCGCTGGGCGGGGCATAGACCACCCGCCAAACATCGGCGTAGCGCGACCACGGGCCGGTCACGACCCCGTCAAACACCAGCTCGGGACGCTTGGCGGACCGCCGGGGCGACGACCGGAGACGTTCCAGAAAGAGCTCGTGGCCGGCCTCGGTGGCAAAAAACAGACAGCGTCGCTCGATCGGATGGGCGCGCTCCGGCAATCCCTCGCCGAGCCGGCCGGCATGCGCGTGCACATAGCGCGCAATGATGAGCGCGTGACGTTCCATTTCTATGGCCGCCTTGCGGCAGGCCACGGCATAGTCTGCCGCGGCCGCATGGCCGTAGGCGACAAATCCATCGGGCGTGCGCCGGAACAGGATAACGGTGACGCCGGGCGCCTCGGAGCAAATCGTGGCGGCGCACACACCCGGCCACGGAGTTTCCGACTCGGCCGCGGGCAGATGGCCTTCCCACCAGTGAAGCAGATTGAATCGCTCCGCCGCCTCCATCAAGGCGCCCGACCGGGCTTGTCGGGCATGGAGTCCCGGGAACGCCGCCATGCCGTTGCTCGAAGGGTCCACGTCAAAACCGTAGCGACACCCGGCCGAACTCTGATGCAACTGCCAGTGGGCCCACCGCTCCATGGCCTCGGATATCGCCATGAACCTCGCAATCATCGGCGATGGCGAGGTGCCCCCGCCATCGGCGACGCTGAACACGGAGCTTTGCCACAATTTGCCCGTCAGGCCTTCGCGGAGGAAGGCCGTGGCGAGAAACTCCCGCGCCCCGCAGACTGTCATGTCCGCGATCTGCAACCGGGCAACCGGCCCGCCCGACTCATTCAGGACGTTACGGTAACGGTATGATGCGAGGCTGAACATGGGAGCATTCGCGAAACCGTGGTTCACTTGCGCGGCTTCGGCGTGAAACCCGTCGGCAAGCAATAGGCGGGACCGTGCGCCTCGGAGGCCAATTCGCTCGGCCGGCTGGAAACCGGATCCAATTTCTGGGCAACCCGCGAAAAACCGGCATTGAGAAGGAGACTCGAAGCGAGCCCCGTGAAGGATGAGGTGATGTTTTTCATATCACCCCCAGTATCGCATCCGCGCCCGCCAAACCGGATCGAGGAAAGAGCCTTTATTCAGTTCAAAAAATACCTCTTACCCGAACGGGTTTTAACCCAATTCAAGGTGCGAATGTCCTTTGCCCGGCAGCGGGTTGCGTGATACGACTTTGCTACCTTGGAATATCCATGCGGAAGCGACATTTTTTTTACTTCGCGATCACCCTAGGCGCACTCTTGGGCAGCTCCGTTTCCGGTGCCTGGCAGGACAAAACGGCCGGCCTGCCGCGGATGGAATTCCAGTCCTCGCACCTGCTCGGCTCCAAGCACCCCTACCTCTGGTTTGTGTCCCAGGACTCGCTCGGTCGGCTGCTGGTGGGCAGTTCCGGGCTTTCGGTGTTCGACGGTCAGGAATGGATCACCCACCCGGTCGGACACGGCGAGGCCCTGCGAGCGCTGGAACCCGCGCCCGACGGCCGGCTGTGGGCCGCAGCCCTGAATGAAATCGGCTATTTCACCGAACCCTCACTCGGTAGGTTCGTCTATCATTCCCTCCTCGAACACCTGCCGCTCGAGGAGCGGCAGACCGGCCACGTTTGGGGCTGCGCCGTAGCGGGGAAAAGCGTTTTCTTTTTCGGCGAAAAAAAACTCTACGGCTGGAACGGCACGGCCTTCAAAATCTGGCCATTTCCGGGAGCCTCCCGGATTTTCCCCCTCAAGGTTGACGGTCAGTCCTGGCTCCACCACATCGAAACCGGTCTTTACCGTCTCACAGAAGCAGGGCCGCAGCTGGAAATGCCAACCACCCGGCTGCCTCCCTCGTTCGGAATAATTGATCTGGTCCGGGATGATCACGGTGTGCTGGCGCTGAGCAACCAGGGCTTTTTCCGGTTGGAAGCCCCCCTTGAAACCGTCTTCTCCGCCGAGCTAAACCGGATTGTCACCGCCGGGTTTCCCACCACCCTGGCCCGCGACCCTGCAGGACGTCTTTATGTCGGCACCGCCAGCCAGGGGTTGTTCGTTCTTTCGCCCGAAGGAAAAATTCTGCGGCAGATCAACGAAACCGCCCACCCTGCCGCCAAGTCGATCCTGAATGTCGATGTGCTGGCGGATGGCACCGTGTGGGTGGTCACGTCTGACGGGTTGTTTCAGCTGGAGCCGAACGGTGCCGTCACCCTTCACGCCTCGCGCAATGGCTTGGAGGCGGGGGCGCAGGATCTTGATGCCGCGGACAACGGCCTCCATGTGGCCAACCGGTCGGGCATTTTCCGACTACAAGCCGGGGCGGAACACGAGGCCCGCTTCACCCGGGACGCCCGCTTTACCAACTCTTACGTCGCTTTGCGCACCACGCCCGACGGTCTGCTCGTGGGAAGGCACGGGGGACCTGACCTCGCCACCGCCGATCGCATCACCCCGCTCTACCGCGTGCTGGCCAAGGGAGCCCACCGGATCGAACCGTCCCGATTCGCCCCGGGAAGCTACCTGATCTCCGAGGGCAGCAATCTGGCGCTGTTGCAGCCCGCCGCCACGGAGACCGGTTTCTCTGTCCGGCGTTTTGGCAGCATTCCCGATTTCGCCAGTTCGCTGGCGGAAACCTCCCAAGGTTCCGTCTGGGTCGGCACCGCCAGCCAAGGCGTGTTTGTGGCCGACCCCGCCCGCGATGAAACCAGGGCGCTGAACGATCCCGCCACGCAGCATCCCTTCAAGGGGCCGGCCGTTGTCGTGCGCCTGCAGGACGACATCATCGCGTTCACCACGGACAACGTGGTGCTGGCCCCCGCCGGCGCATTGCCGGCCCGGCCGCTGCTGCCGCTGCCCGGTCGGGTTCCTTTGGTGGCCGCGGCCCAGACGGGCGGAAGTGAAGTCGTGCTGGCCTTCAAGCGCACCGGCCTGCCCGCTTCGAATCCGGGCAACCAGGGACTCGGCCGGCTCAGCCTCGGCCCCGATGGTCGTGCCACCTGGCAGGAACTGGATGTGCCGGCGCTGGCTTCCATCGGCCTCGTGCAGGTCGTCCGGTTTTTTGAGGAGGAGGGTCGCCCGATCCTCTGGGTCGGTGGCACCGAGGGATTGTTGCGGTTCGACTACGACGCGATCCCGGTCATCGCGACCCCGCCGGCTCCGGTGCTCCGGCTCGACACCACGGGCTCCAGCGCATCCCGGGCCGGTGCGGGGACGGAATTCGCGTTTGACGGGCACCGTGTGGCGCTCCGGGTGTTCACGGGCCAGCCGACGCGGGACCGGGAGTGGCAGGTGCAAACCCGACTCGCCCAGGGCGCCACCGCTTGGTCACCCCTCACCGACCGCCGGGCCTATTCGTTCACCAGCCTCTCCGAAGGCATCTATCGCTTCGAGGCGCGGGTCGTAAATGCCGCCGGCCAGGCCAGCGAGCCCGCCGCGTTCACCTTCCGCATTCTGCCGCCCTGGTATCGGTCGAAACTCGCCTACGCCGGCTACACGCTCGCGCTCGGTTTCGGCGTGTGGCTCACGATCCGGTTGCGCGAACGCCGCATCCGCGAACGCAACGTGGAACTCGAGGGGCTCGTGCAGGTGCGCACCGCCGAGCTGGTCAAGGCCAACGCCGCCAAGGACGAGTTCCTCGCCGGCGTCAGCCACGAGATCCGCAACCCGATGAACGGCGTCATCGGCATCTCCGAGACGCTGCCCACCGCGGGCCTCGATCCGGAAAGCCGGCGTAAATTCGGTCTGCTGCGCGCCTGCGCCGACCACCTGTCCTCGCTGCTGGAGGACTTGCTCGATCTTTCCAGGATGCAGGCCGGGGTCGTCGAGATCGAGACCAGGCCCTTCGACCTGTACGCGCTGGTCGATTCCGTGGCGGCCATGACCGCCGCCGACAGTGAAAAACGTCTCATCCCCGTGGAGATCGCGGTCTCCCCCGGCGTGCCACGCCACCTGCGCGGCGACCCGCGCCGCATCCGCCAGATCCTGCTGAATTTCGTCAGCAACGCCCTGAAATTTTCCGGCCGCGGCAAGGTGGAGGTCACCGTCTGGTGCCGGTCCGCCGGCTCCGGCAACCGCACCGAGGTGATTTTTGCGGTCGCCGACGAGGGCCCCGGCATCTCGCCCGAGGAACAGCAGCGCCTCTTCCGCCGGTTCGAGCGCGGCGCCGCCGCCCGCGGCGGGCGGGTGGCCGGCACCGGCCTCGGGCTCGCGCTCTGCAAGGGCTACGCCGAGAAAATGGGCGGGCGCATCTGGCTCGAAAGCGAGCCCGGCCGCGGCTCGTGCTTCCACTTCAGCGTCCCGCTGGAACACGCGCCCGAACCGGCCGATCCCGAGGCCGCTCCCGTTCGCAACGCCAACCCGGTCGCCCGACTCCGCGCCCTTGTGGTGGACGACCAGGAATACAACCGCATCGTGCTCGCCGACCTGCTCGCAAATTTCGGCTGCACCACCGACGCCGTCGGCACGGGCGACGAGGCCCTCGCGCTCGCGGCGCGTCAGGACTACGCGCTGGCCTTCCTCGACTACGATCTGCCGGGGATGAGCGGCCTCGAAGTCGCCCGGGGCATCCGCGCCCTGCCCGGCGGATCCGCCAAGGCGCGCCTCTTCGCCACCACCGCGTTCAACACGCCGGAGAAAATGCGCGAGTGCCGCGAGGCCGGCATGGACTCCTTTCTCGGCAAACCCGTCACCCAGGAGCGGCTCCGCAAGGCGTTGGTGGCCGCGCAGGTGATCGCCGACGACGGCTCTGCTGAGCCCGCGCCGGCACCCGTCACCGACGGCCTCGCCAACCTCCGGCTGCTCGCCACGAAGAAGCAGGTGCGCTTCGCCGACGAACTCGCGCTCTACCTCGCGGAACTGCAGGAAGAGGTCGGGCTGCTGGAGGAGGCCGTCCGCAACCGGCACAACGCCGACGCCGCCCATTACGCCCACCGGCTCTGCGGTCGCTGCAACTTCATCCGCGAGAGCGATCTCGCCGAACTGTGCCGCCGCTTGGAGGAGGATTCGGCCAAGGGGCGCTGGCCCGAGCTGCAGGTGTTCTGGCCGCGGTTTTCCACGGCGCTCGCCAACCTGCGCGCTAGGTTGGCTTCTTCCGGCCCAGTTGTTCCGCCCGGGTGAGACCGTTCACGATCGCGTAGTGGATCAGCTTGGGCGTGGAGTGGATGTCCAGCTTGCGCATGATGTCGCGCCGGCGCGACTGGACCGTCGCCGAGGCCACGTTGAGCGCGGCCGCGATTTCGTCGTCCGACTTGGACTCGCCGATCATGGAGAGGATGCGCATCTCGTAATCCGACAGCACGCGCACGAAGGACTTCGGGTCGCGCCGGATCGCCGCGCTCGATTGGTTCACGATCTGCGTGTAGAAGACCCGGCCGCCCAGCACGGCGTGGATCGCCTCCGTAAGCACGGCCGGCCGCTGGTCGTTCTTGTCCACAAAGCCGTGGATGCCGATGCGCTGCACCTGGAGCATGGTCCACGGATCGTGGTGCGAGGAGATCGCCAGGATCTTCACGCGCGGCTGCTCGTCGATGACGAGTTTCGCGAGCTCGAGTCCGTCGCCGTCTGGCAGGGAGATGTCGAGCAGCACGAGGTCGGGCCGGCGCTGGCGGATCGCCGCCAGACCATCGCAAAAACCCGTCGCATGCTGCATGACCTCAAGCCGCAGGTCGCGGCAGTGAAACTGCAGGAACTCCGCCACGAGCCGCTGATCCTCGACTATCACGACCCGGCCGATGCACGCGGCGCCTCCCTCCATGCCTGGTGTTGTGTCGGGCATTTTCACACGTTTAGTCATTCTGTCTGGGCGCAGGGTTCGGCAAGCTGCGCCTGCCTCAATTTGAACATCATTCTTTTTCATCCCGCGGAAGTCGAGCTTCCCCTGTCGGGGAACGATTTCCGTGCCCGTCATATTCTCACGGTGCTGAAACGCGGCGTGGGCGACGGTTTTGACGCCGGCCTGGTCAACGGTCCGCGCGGCAAGGCCACGCTTTCCGCCGTCGGCACGGACGGCGCGTTGCATCTGACCTTCGCGTGGGGCGCTCCGCCTGCGCCGCTCGCGCCGATCCATCTGCTCGTCGGCCTGCCGCGTCCGCAGACGGCGCGCGACATCCTGCGCGAGGGTGCGGCGCTCGGCGTCTCCGCGATGGAATTCGTGCGCACGGAGCGCGGCGAGTCCTCCTACGCGCAGAGTTCGCTCTGGTCGTCCCGCGAGTGGGAAATACTGCTGCTTGCGGGCGCCGCGCAGGCGTTTTGCACGCGCCTGCCCGAGGTGCGGCACGGTCGCACACTCGCCGAAGCGCTCGCCGCGCCCCCTTCGGGCGTGCGGCTCGCACTGGACAACTACGAGGCGGCACAGCCGCTGAGCCGCGCGGAACTGCCGGCGGGTGACGCGGTGACGATTGCGATCGGTTCAGAGCGCGGCTGGACGGCGGCGGAGCGCGACTTGTTGCTCCGGCGCGGTTTTTTGTTCGTTCACCTCGGCGAACGGGTGCTTCGCACCGAAACCGCATGCATCGCCGCGATCAGCCTGCTGCGGGCGAAGCTGGGGCTTTCTTGAAGAACGCCACGGTCGGCTGCCGCGCTCCTTTGCCGAGACGCTTCACGCAGGTCCAGCCGGCCGGCGTCAGTTCGCATTCGCCGGGCATCTCAAAGACGATCACCGGATCGGGCTTGGCCGCGAGCAACGCATCCAGCCGCGTGAACAACTTTGGCGCGATCTCGCGGATGATCTCGTAGGGCGGATCGATGAAGACCAAATCGGGCACCTCGCCGGCCAACGGAACCGCGGTGGCATCGGCGTTGATGACCGTCAGGTCGGTCGGCGGGCGACCCAGGCTTTTGCACACCGCCGCGATGTTCTGGCGGATGAACCCCGCCGTGCGCCCGTCTTTTTCCACAAACATGCCTCCCTGCGCACCGCGGCTCAACGCCTCCAGACCGTAGGCGCCGCTGCCGGCGAACAGGTCAAGGAAACGCGCTCCCTCCACCCGCGCCGCCAGACTGGAGAACACCGCCTGCCGCATCGCGTCCGTAGCCGGGCGCACCGCGTCGCCCTTGGGCAGGGAGAGCGGGATGCCCCGAGCTTTGCCTCCGGTAATGCGCATGGTTTGCTAGAAAGCCCTGAATTGGGCGCTTCGGTGCCGCCTAAATGGAACCATTTGCCCAAGCGCCGGTTGAAACATAGCATTTGCGCCCTGCCTCCATGAACTATTCTCTCCGCTGTGGTGGAAAGTCATCCTGACCTGACTGGCTTTCCCACCGACCAAAGGCAATGCCTTACCCGGCTTACCAAGCATGTATTCTCGTCGCCTAATCCGGCTGGCCGCCGCCTGCCTGTTGCTCGGCCTCGCCCCCCTCCGGGCGGAGGAAGACAACGTCTGGCCGCTCTACGTCAGCAAGGCCGATGGGACGACGGAATCGTGGCAGATGCTCGGCCCCTTGTTTTTCGGCACCACCACGGACGGCTACACGCAGAAGGGACTGCGTCCACTCTATCTCGAAACCGCCGACGGCGACACCGTTCAGGGCAGCCTGTTCTACCCTTTCTTCACCTGGCGCCGGCAGCCTGGTTTCCGCACCTTCAGCTTCTTCCAGCTGGTCAACCTGCGCAGTGATGATTCCGGCGCCGGCGCGACCGAGGAACGCTTCGACGTCTGGCCGTTCTGGTTTTTCCGCGACACCGGCGACGCCGAGACCAGCTACCAGGCGCTCTTCCCGGTCCACGGCACCATCAAGAACCGCTTCGGCCGCGACCGCATCCGTTTCACCGCGTTTCCCTTTTATTCGCACACGGAAAAGGCCGGCCGTCACGTCACGCACGCACCGTGGCCGTTTCTGCGTTTCATCGAGGGCGACGGCCACGACGGCTTCGAGTTCTGGCCCTTCTACGGCCATGTGGCCCGCGAAGGCGACTACGAGCGGCAGTTCTGGCTCTGGCCCTTCGGCTACAAATCCGCGCGCAACCTCTCCGAGCCGGTGCCCGACGCGAAGTTCGGTGTCCTCCCCTTCTACACCCGCGACACTTCTCCCGGTTACATCAACGAGAACTACGCGTGGCCGTTCTTCGGCTACTCCGACCGCACCCTGCCCTACCGCTACCACGAGACCCGCTGGTTCTGGCCCTTCCTTGTGCAGGGTCGCGGCGACGACCGCGTCGTCAACCGCTGGGGACCTTTCTACACGCACTCGGTGATCAAGGGCACCGACAAGACCTGGGTGCTCTGGCCGCTCTACCGCAACCAGCGCTGGACGGCCGACGGCCTCGCGCAGGAGAAAACGACCTTCCTCTTCTTCCTCTGGTGGTCGCTGGAGCAACGCAGTCCCGACCGCGAAGTCGCCGCCGCGCACAAGACCCACCTCTGGCCGCTGTTCAGCGCGTGGGACAACGGCGCGGGCCGCCGCCAGGTGCAGGCGCTCAGCCCCTTCGAGGTGTTTTTCCCGGCCAACGACACCGTGCGCCGGCTCTGGTCGCCGCTCTTCGCGCTCTACCGCTACGACCGGCAGGCCGATTCCTCCGAACGCCACGCCCTGCTCTGGAACGCCGTCACCTGGCGCCGCGGGCCGGAGGAACGCGAGTTTCACCTCGGACCGCTCGCGGGTTACCGGGCCGGCGCCGAGGGCCGGCGTTTCGCGCTGGGCAAGGGTTTGATCGGCCTGCGTCGCGCGGCCGGCGACCGCTGGCGCCTCTTCCTGTTCGATTTCCCGTCCAAAGCCGCCATGAAGGCTGACCAAGCCGCCTCGCCATGACTTTCCTCAACGCCATTATCGGCCACATCGGGGGCACAGTGCTCCTGCTCGGGCGCTCGCTGAAGCATGTCGGCACCCTGCCCGGCCAGTCGCGCCGCGTCATCGAACAGTGCTACATAATCGGGTTCACGTCGCTGCCCATCGTCACGATCCTCACGTTCTTCATCGGCAGCGTGCTCGCGCTGCAAAGCGGCTACAGCATGGAGAACTTCGGGGCGAAGCAGTTCATCGGCACGCTCGTCGGTCTCTCGATGGTGCGCGAACTCGGCCCGGTCATGGTCGCCATCCTCATCGCCGGCCGGGTCGGCTCCGCCATCGCCGCCGAACTCGCATCCATGAAGGTCTTCCAGGAGGTGGACGCCTTGGAGACGATGAACATCCCCGCCGAGCGCATCCTCGTGCTGCCCCGCCTCGCCGCCATTCTCGTCATGATGCCGCCGCTCGCGCTCATTGGCATCATCTGCGGCTGGTATGGCGGCGCGCTCGTCAGCGAATACACCCACTCCATCTCGGTGGACAACGCCGCCTACTTCGCCGCGCTCAAGGCCTACATGAAGAACCGGGATGTGATCGACGGTCTGCTCAAGGCCGAGGTCTTCGGCTTCGTGATCGTGCTCGTCTGCTGCTACATCGGCCTCTCCACCCGCGGCGGCCCGCGCGAGATCGGTGCCTCGGTCACCAAGGCCGTCGTCACCTCCCTCATCCTCATCCTGGTGCTCGACTACTTCGTCACCAAGGCCCTCCTCTGACCAGCATGCCGCACCTCCACATCGTCTCGGTTGTAGCGGCGCTCTATGAGCGCCGTCCGGCGGTCGCAGACCGCCGCTACAGCCCTGCTTCCCGACCATGAGCACGCCTTCCGCCTCCGCCTTCACCGCCACACCCTTCGTTGGGAAAACCTTCGGCGTCACCGTCAAGGGTCTCACCAAGCAGTTCGGCCGCGCCACCGTGCTGCACGACATCAACCTCGAGGTGCGGCCCGGCGAGATCTTCTGCCTCATGGGCCCCAGCGGCTCGGGCAAGAGCGTGCTCCTGAAACACATCGCCGGCCTGGAGCGCGCCACCAGCGGCGAGGTGCGCATCGGCGAACACGACGCGGGCGACCCCGACACGCGCGACAAGGTCCACCTCGCCCTCGTCTTCCAGGCCGGCGCGCTCTTCAACTCGCTCTCGGTTTACGACAACCTCGCGCTCTACCCGCGCGAGCACCGCCTCTGCAGCGAGGCCGGCATCCGCGAGCGCGTGATGAACGCCCTCTCCATCCTCTCGCTGGAGAAGGCCGTGAAAAAATACCCCTCCGAGCTTTCCGGCGGCATGAAGAAGCGCGTGGCCATCGCCCGCGCCCTCGTGATGGAGCCGCAGCTGCTCCTCTACGACGAGCCCACCTCCGAGCTCGATCCCGTGATGTCCGCCACCATCAGCGAGATCATCGCCACGCTGCGTGAGCAGACCGCCGTCACCAGCATCGTCGTCACCCACGACCGCTCGCTCGCCCTGAGCATCGCCGACCGCATCGGCATCATCATGGACGGCCGTATCCGCGCCCTCGGCGTGCCGGACGACTTCCGCCAACCGGCCGACCCCGCCATCGCCAACTTCCTCAGCCCGGTCATCGACCTCAAGAATCCCCGCTTCAAACAACTGGAGAACTCCCATGAATAACAACCAACAAGCCGTCCGCGTCGGCCTCTTCTTCCTCCTCGGCTGCGCGCTTGCCTGGATCACCTTCGAGTCGCTCAGCGGCGGCCAGATCTTCAAGCCCAAGGGCTACACGCTCGTCGCGCCCTTCTCCAACCTCAAGGGCCTGAAGACCGGCGACGACATCCTCATGGCCGGCGTGAAGATCGGCTCCGTCGCCCAGACCCGCCTCGGCAACCAGCGCGTCGAGGCCGTGCTGACCATCGACCCCAAGGTGCAGATCCCCAACGACGCCATCGCCTCGGTCGAGACTTCCAGCCTGCTCGGCTCACAGCACCTTGCCGTCAGCTTCGGCAACTCGCCCACCTTCCTCAAGGAAGGCGACGAACTGAAGACCAAGAACACCGTCGATATGAGCGAGGTCATCTCCCAACTCGGCCAGCTCGGCGCCAAGCTCGAGCAGGTCGCCGACGGCGTGAGCAAGGCCCTCGGTGGCGGCGAGAGCGGCTCACAGTCCCTCTTCAACAAGCTCGACCAACTCGTGACCGACAACGGCCCCAAGCTCACCGAGACCGTCGCCAACCTTCAGGACATCACCGCCAAGATCAAAACCGCCGAGGGCACGCTCGGAAAGCTCGTCAACGACCCCAAGCTACACGACGAGCTGCTCGTGACCGTCGGCGAGATCAAGCAGGCCGCCTCCGACGCCCGCGTGTTCATGAACGACACCAAGGGCCTCGTGGCCGACGTGAAGGCCGGCAAAGGCACGCTCGGCGTGCTGCTCTACGACGACGCCACCGCCAACAGCATCAAGGTCACGGCGAAGAACCTCCGCGAGCTCTCCGACAAGATCAACAGCGGTCAGGGCACGCTCGGGAAGCTGATCTCTGACGACTCGCTCTATCTGGAAGTGCAGAGCACAATCAAGAAAGCCGACCGCATGATCGAAGGCCTCGGCGACCAAGGCCCCATCACCGCCGTCGGCGTGGCCGCGCAGTCGTTGTTCTAAATCCCATGGAGGCGGGACGCCCTCGTCCCACTTTTCTGCAAGGCGGGGTCTCTGAACCCCGCATTTTGCTTTGCACGGAATAGGGCCGCAGAGCGCAACCCATCACTTCAGATCATGCCGCGAAATGGAGAGCTCGCACCCCTCGGAATCGCCTCGTGCGCAGAGCCGCCTCTCCGGGCCCTTTTTGATCCTCGCCAACGGAGCGCGGCCGGTGTCCACGCGCCTGCGACGAAACGCCAATTCGGCGCGCCGAAACGCAGGCTGTGGCCGCGCTTAAGCCGCAGGCGAAAGCGTGGTCAGGAAGCGACCACGTTGTCGCTCCGCTCCACCGCGGCTGCAAAAGGGCCTCAAATCTTCGGGCCGCCCTGCGAGAAGTAGCGGGCGCGGAGGCGCAGGCCGTTGAGGCGGATGAACCCGGTCGAGTCGCTCTGGTTATACCACGACTTCACGCCCTCCATGGACGCGATCTTGTCGTCGTAGAGCGAATACTTCGACTTCCGGCCGCAGGTGATGATGTTGCCCTTGTAGAGCTTGAGGCGGACGGTGCCGGTGACGTAGCGCTGGCTCTCGTCGACCATGGCCTGGAGCATCTCGCGCTCAGGCGCGAACCAGAAGCCGTTGTAGACGAGTTCGGCGTATTTCGGAATGAAGCCGTCGCGCAGATGGAGCACCTCGCGGTCGAGGGTCAGCGATTCGATCTGGCGGTGGGCCTGCATCAGGATGGTGCCGCCCGGGGTCTCGTAGACGCCGCGGCTCTTCATGCCGACGAAGCGATTTTCAACGAGGTCCACGCGGCCGATGCCGTGTTTGCCGCCGAGCTTGTTGAGCGCCTTCAGCACGCCGCCTG
>JAUPWC010000184.1 GCA_030916665.1 Verrucomicrobiota bacterium | reverse complement strand
TTCAACCGGCAGGGCCACCGCGGGAAGTTTCGCTTCGTCATGGTCGGCGCCCGTCCGGGCATCTACCTCGACCTGCTCAAGCGCGACCTCGCCCGCCTGGAGCTGCCCAACGTCACGCTCATCCCCGAGACGCGCGAGGTCTTCGACTTCTTCGTCGCGGCCGACCAGTTCGTCTGCACCAGCTACGAGGAATCCTTCCCGCGCGTGGTGATGGAGGCGATGGCATTCCGCACGCCGATCGTGACGACTGACGTCCACGGCATCGCCGAGATGATCGGCCAGCGCCAGCAGGGCTACCTCGTGAAACCCGGCGACCACCTCGGCCTCTCGCGGATGATGTGGACCTGCCTCGCCAAGGAGCGCAGCGGCAAATCGCTCACGCCGACCGCCTACTCGAAGGCGCTGCGCCTCTACGACCACCGCAAGGTCCTGCCCTTCCACGTCGATCTCGCGCGCGAAGCCTGGCTCGCACAGAGCTGAGCCGGTGCTCAGGGCTGAAGGGCGCTGCGCGTGATGCGCACGCGCGCCGGGGCCAGCCCTTCGCCGCCGTCCAGAAGCACGCCAAACCAGCCTCCCGGTTCGGCGGTCCAGCCGCGAAAATCGAAGGGCTGATCGCGGCTCAGCTGCTCCTGCTGGAGAATCTGCAACCGCCCGCCCTTATACCACACGACCCGCGCAACGGACGGACGGCCCGGTGACGCCGGACAGGTCACCCGTCCGCGGAATTCGCCCACCATGTTGTCGCTGTGCAGCCAGATTTCGCCGCCCGGCGAAAGCTCCAGTCCGTCAGGCCCGGCGGCTGCCGCCCGCACGGCCAGTTGCGCCGGCCGCCAGGCCAGATCGCCGAAAAGGCTGCCGGCCTGCGCGACATCGGCGCTGCTCGCGGCCGGCGTATTCGGCCGCAGGGCCGGCACCCCGGGCAATTCGCCCGCATGCGTAATCTCCAGCTCGCGATAACCGACCAGCAGGCCTTCGGCCGCCGGTTCCGCTTGCATGACCAACAGCAGCAGCTGCCGGCCCGAACCGTCGGCTTCGAACGGCACCTTGATGGTCTCCTGCCCGGCGGGCAGCTCGACCCGCGCGGACCAGCGCACGTCCTCCGGCACCGCCCCGTGCACGATGACCTTGAAATCCGCCGCGCGGGACCCGTTGCCGGCACCGGGGAGGCGGCTCAGCACCATCATGCCTCTCATCCGGTGGACCGGCGTGCGCAACAACACCTGCCCCGTCCGCCCCGTGGTGCCGAGGATCTGCACGCCTGCGGCGGTGCGCCTGATCCGCAGGGGACGCCGCTCGAAGTGCAGCACCCGCCCGTCCAGATTGCCGCCCAGCCGCCCCAATGTTGCAAAACTGTCCACCTGCAGGTCCAGCACGTCCTCCTGCCGGCGCCAGCGCACCACCGCCGGCCCGACCTGGTCGCGCACATAGTTCTCATCCAGCACGGCGCGCACCGGTTCGGGCCAGTGGGCGAGCGCCACCGTCGTGAAAGCCATGCTGCGTTGCTCGGAATAAAGCAGTCCTTCGCGCAGTCGGTTGATCCGCGCCGCGTCGTAGGACGTGTCCCAATGCGCCCACAGCGGCTGCCCCTTCTCCCGCGCGCTCGGGAAATAGCGTTCCAGCAGCTCCACCCCGGGTCCGTAGAACACGGGCCGGCCCGCCTCCGCGTCATTCGCGGCCAGCGTCTGGCCGAGCGCCTGCAGACTGAGAACGATCTCCGGTGGCAGCCGGAGGCCATGCAGGCTGGCATAGGCCGGGGCCGCGCTTTCCGCCGGGCGGTAATCCCCGCGCGGCACCTGCGAATAGCCAAACTGCGAGCGCTGCCCCTGCCATGCCGACCACCAGGCCGCGGCGCCGAGCACGACGGCGGGCAGGACAAATCCCGCGGTGAACCAGCGGCCGGAATTTCGCGCACCGAAGCCCAGCCACAGGCTGCCCAGCAGCGACAGCCACGCCGCCACGTCCACCCAGGCGATCTCGAAGTTCGTCGCCAGCAGCGCCGCGCCCGCCGTCGCGGCAACCAGCACCGCCAGCACCAGCAGCACCCGGTCCAGCCGGGAGCGCACCACCCCGTCCTCCCGCCAGCAACCGGCGAGCGTCACCAAGGAGAGGAGCACACCGGCCAGCCCCACCTGCGGCAGGACCAGCTTCCCGTAGTAATCGTGCATCGGCTGGAGGAGAAACTCCCAGGTCCCGACCCGCTCCAACAGCGCAAACCGTGAACCCGCGGCGAGGCCGACGACGTTGGCGCACCACAGTTCCAGAGAAGCGCCGGTCCACGCCAGCTCCACCGCGAGCGGCAGCAAGCCGCCGGCAGCGAGAATGCCCACCATGGTCGCCGCCACGCGCCCTGCGCCGGCGCGACCGGTCAGTCCGGCCCGCAAGACCCAAGCCAGCGCCACGGCCAGAGCGACGAGGTGAAAATTCAGCTTGTTGATGCCGCCGAGAAAAAGTCCGGCCAGCAGCAGCAGGTGCCACGGCCAGTCCGCGCGCCGGAGCACCGGCGCCAGCGCCGACGCCCACGCCACCAGGGCCAGCGTGAACACGCCGAGCGTGTTGTGCCAGAGGATCGTGTGCTGCGAGGCGGCCCCGACCGTGACGACCCCGCCCACCGCCAGCGCCGCCCACCAGGGCCAGCGGCGCACCAGCATCAGGGGAAGCAGCAGCCCGCTGGCAAGAATCAGCCCCGCCGCACCGCGCGTCAGCGCCGCGTAGGTGCCGCCACCCGCCTTTTCGGCGAGCCAGTTCAGCCCGAGGAAACCCGCCTGAATCGAGGTCGTGAAATTCACATACGGCCGCTCGCCACGCTCCATGAGCCCGTTGGCGGTGATCACCAAACCGTAGTCGTAGAGATCCCTCAGGTAGGCGTGATTCCGCCACCAGGGCAGAACGCAGAGGAGCATCAGGGGCGCCAACAAACACCAGAACACAGGCGATGGACGTCGTCGGACTTCGGTCATGCGGGCGCCGAACTTGCCGGATTCAGCTGTCGCGGGGCAAGTCATCTTCCCGGCATGGCCTGGCGGGTGCGCACTGCTTAACTTCCGCGTGACCGGAGCGGCCCCACCTTCTTTCACTCCGGGTTGGACGGACGAGGCGTGACCTTGTTCACGCGCACCCGGATCGCGGGCGCATTCACGGTGGAATCAACCGCGATGATCAACCAGCCGTCCCCCTCCGAACACCAGGACCGGAAATCAACCGCATGGTCGTTTTCGCGGGCCTCCTTGTCGGAGCAAACTTCCAAACGCCCGGCCTTATACCACATCGCCCGCAACCGAGGAACCGCCGACGAATTCCAGTCGGACTCGACTTTACCCTGACCGACAAACTCGGTGACAAAGCCACGGGTCTTCAGCCAGATTTCCCCGCCCGGCAGCAACTCGACCCCCTGGGCGGTGACCCGGCCGTTGCGCATGTAGGCCTCTTCCGGGCGCCAGGCATCCGGCAAAAGCGCCGCCAGCGCGCTCTCATCCAGGGGCACCGCGGCGGATTTTCCGCGTGAGAACCAGACGGGATCGGTGCGCCAGCCCACGCCGACATGGTTTATCTGCGGTCCCCGCCAGCCGGCCGCAATCACCCCCTGATGCTCGGGCGGGATCTCGACCGTGAAAGTCGTGGGAAACCCGCTGCTGTCGATGGCGTAGGGCACCACCGCTTCATGCTGGTCGGCCGCCAGCTCAACCTTTTGGCGCCAGCGCTCGTAACGGGCTTTGGCATTCTGGGCATAGATCACAAACTCCGCCTGGGCGGAAACCTTTGGCGCCCCCTCCAGACGACGCACCAGCACTTCACCCTGCAGGCGGTTGGAGGGTATCTTCACCTGCATCATGCCCTGTGCTTCCACCACCCCGAGGAACATGCGCGCGCCATCCGCCTCCATGAACTGCGCACTGGAATCAATGCCGCGTGAGTCCACGTTGCCGCCAAACCTCCGCTTAAACCAGATCGGGGAACCCGACACGTTTTCGCCCTCGTTGAAGCTGTAAACGTGATAAACCTCCCCCAGATGGATCTTCTCGTAGCGATGATCCAACACCATCCGCTGGTAATAGTCCCAATTGTCAGCCACGCCGGCCACCGTGATCTCCTTGAAGGTCCCCCCACTCAAAGCAGCCATGAGCCGGGCCATTTCCGCCTGGCCGTCGCTGTTGCCGGGTTGGCGGTAAATGGAGATGGGCAGGCCCGGTGTATGCAGGGCCGGCCAGATGTGCGCCGCCCATTCCGTGCCCGGTCCGAAAAAGTGGCCCGCCTTGCGCTCGGGCGACAGTGACTGCCGCCACCGCGCCATCTGTTTCAAGGACTCCACCGTCTCGGGAGGCATCAGGGTCCCGCGCAGGTAAGCGAAGTCCGAACCGGCGGTCTCGGCCGCCACATAGGCGTCGCGGTGACTGGCGGAATGCCCGAATTGCGAGCGGTTCCCCTGCCACGCCGAATACCAGGCCACGGCCCCCACCACCACGGCCGGCCCGACCAAGGTGCCGTAGAACCACGGCCCGCGGGCGGGCAACCCGTAGCCCAGCCAAAGTGCGACCAACAGGCCCAGCCATCCCCCGAACGCGATGAAAACGATGTCCATGTTGGTCGCCATCAGCACCACCCCGCCGACATAGGCGGTGCCGGCGCAGAGGATGGGCAGCACCTTCTCCCACCAGCCGGCTTCCCGCCATGTCTTCCGCAGGATGGCGGTGAGCGTCAGCAACGTGAGCACGACCCCGACCAACCCGGCCTGCAGCAGCACCACCCCCGGATAATGGTGGTTGAAGGGCGTGAAGAGATACTCCGGCGCAAAAGCCTTGAACGCCATGCCGCTCCGGCTGGCCGCGGGCAGCGTGATCACACTGTGCCACCAGGCGGCAAACGAGGCTCCGGTCCAAGCCATCTCGATCAGCACGGGCAGCACCACGCAAACCGCATAGAAGAGCGTGGTCAGAGCGACCCGCGCCCACGCGGCCCGGCCGGTCAGCCCGGCGCGCACCGCCCAGGCCATCGCCAGACCGAGCGCCATCAGCTGCATGTTGACCTTGTTGACGCCTCCGAAAAAAAACGCCGCCGCCGCCAGCGCATGCCACGGCCAGTCTTCCCGCCGCAACACCGGGGCCACCGCGCCGGTCCACGCCGCCACCACCAGCCAGACCACACCCCAGGGGTTATACCATAACAGCGTGTGCTGGGAGACCGTCATGCAGACCAACCCCGTCGCCACCAGCACGGCTGCGGGCCAGGGCCAGCGTCTCATCAGAATCCAGCACAAAACCGCCAACGAAACGACAATGCTGGCCGCACCGCCCGTCGTCATCGCTTGGAACGTGCCGCCGGCCACCTGCTCCGCCGCCCAATTCCAGAAATACCACCCGGCCTGGGCGGGACTGATGAAATCCACATACGGTTTCTGCCCCGCCTCGATGCGTCCGGCTCCGGCCACGACCAGCCCGTAGTCGAAGAAGCTGCGCAGGTGGGTGCGATTGTGCCACCAGGGAGCCAGCGCCGCCACGGCCATCACGGCCACCAGCGCCCAAGCGGGCCATGGTGTGCGCGGTTTGGAACTGGGATTCGCCGGTGTCAGAAGCGCGAGCAAACAATGCCCGCCGCCCGACCGGCAAGCGCGTTCTCGATTCCGCCGCCCACGATTCCGATGGCGGGTCGCGCCCGCCCGGCGGTCATGGCAAACCCCCGCCGTGTCCGCGTGCGCCGTGACCCGGTTTCATGCTGACAGCCGGCGGCGGCCCGCTTCTGCTTTCCGCCGTTCATGCCCGTTCCGTTTGTCAGTCAGAGGCCGCGCCTCGCCCTCTTCCTCACGGCCGCCCTCGCCGCCCTGCTCTTCGCGCTGTTCACGCAGCACGTGTGGGAGGACTACTACATCACCTACCGGTCCAGCAAAAACCTGGCGACCGGGCACGGGCTGGTCTTCAACCCCGGCGACCGGCTGCACACGTTCACCTCGCCGCTCGGCGTGCTGCTCCCGGCCGTGGCGAGCCTGCTCACGGGCAACAGCTCGGATGCCGCCGCGCTCTGGCTTTTCCGTCTCATGGGCATCGCGGCGTTCGGCGGTGCCGCGACGTTGCTCTTCGCGCTCGCGCGCCGGCTGGTCTGGCCGGGTGCCGCCGCGGGGTTGCTCGTGCTGCTGCTCGCCACCGACGCCAAGTCGCTCGATTTCACGATCAATGGCATGGAGACGGGCTTCATGCTGCTGTTCCTGAGCCACGCGCTCTGGGCGCATTTCTCGCCGGGACCGCGCCAGTGGCTGCATCTCGGCGGCGCCTGGACGGGGCTCATGTGGACCCGGCCCGACAGCTTCATCTACATCGGCCTCGTGGCCGCGGGCTGCTGGCTCTTCAACGATCCCGCCCGCACCGGCGGCAACCGCCGCGCCCAGCTCGCGCTTTTCCTCAAGGCCGGGCTCCTCACCACCGCGCTCTACGGACCGTGGCTGCTCTGGGCCTGGTGGTATTACGGTTCCGCCGTGCCGCACACGATCGTGGCCAAGGGCGCGCAAAGCGGCGGCCTGCTGGCGTGGGTCCGCTTCCGGGAAAATTTCTGGCAGCTCCCGTGGAAAATCTGGCAGGGCGACACCGCGGCCATGGGCGTCTTCCTGCCCTCCTATTACGTCTTCCCGGCCTGGCCCGCCTGGCTGTGGCCCTTCGGGCGCGTGCTCGCCACCGCGGCCAGCGTGATCTGGCTGCTGCCCAGGGTGCGGCTCGAGGTGAGAGTCGCCTCGCTCGCCTTTTTCATCGCGGCGGCCTACCTCTCG
>JAUPWC010000183.1 GCA_030916665.1 Verrucomicrobiota bacterium | reverse complement strand
CGGGCTGTAGGGCGGGCCCACCTAACCCCTCCGCCAACATAATGCCACACCCGCAACAGGCGGGGTTCGGAGACCCCGCCCTACAGCCCGATCCCTCGCGACCTTAGACGAATGAACCAAGCCTGCTCCTTCATCCTGCTGTTACTGGCCTTCGCCACGGCATCCGCCCACGTCCCCTTCCGCGCCGATCTCCCGGCCGGGGCTGCCTACGCGGCTGACGCGCGCCAGCTGCATCCCACGCAGTTTTCGCACGGTTGGCGCGAGGTTGTCCACAAGCAGGCCAAGATGGATGCCATGACGCCGGACGAGCTGAAGGCCTACCTGATCAAGAAGGACGTGCCGGTGGTCATCGGACCCGGCGGCGTGCCCTACCTGACCGACGGCCACCACACGCTGCGGTCGCTCCTCGAATCAAAGCACGCGGACAAGACCGCCTACGGTCACGTCCTCGCGAACTGGTCCGGCCTCAAGTCCGAAGAATTCTGGGCGCGAATGGAGGCGAGCAACTACGCCTATCTCAAGGACGGGCAGGGTCGGCCGCAACCGGCCTCGGCGTTGCCCGCCAGCCTGCTGGCGATGCAGCGTGATCCTTTCCGTGGCCTCGCCTGGGGCGTGATGGAGGTGCACGGCTTCCGGGAACGAAAGGACGTCTTTTTCCAAGAGTTCCGCTGGGCGGACTATTTCCGCGACAAGGTCAGCTGGAATGATGCGGACGACGAGGCGTTCGACGATGCCGTGAAGGCCGCCTGCGTGCTCGCGCAATCGCCGGCCGCGGCCGCGCTCCCGGGTTACCGGACCAACGCCTTGCAGCCGCGGGTCATCACCGAGCCGGCCAAGCACGACACGGACGATCCCGCGATCTGGATCAACCGGGCCGATCTGGCGAAGAGCTTGGTGATCGGCACCGACAAGAACACCGACGGCGCGCTGCTCGCCTACGACCTGGGCGGAAAAATCGTGCGCAGCGTGCCCGGGCTGAAGCGTCCGAACAACGTGGACCTCGTGACCGGCTTTGCGCTGGGCGGCAAGCGGGTGGACATCGCGGTCGTCACCGAGCGCGAGGAGCGCCGCCTGCGGGTGTTCACGCTGCCCGACCTCGCTGCGGCTGATCGCGGTGATCTCGTGGTGTTCGACGGCGACCCCGAACGCGCCCCGATGGGCGTGGCGCTCTACCAGCGCCCGCACGACGGCGCGGTCTTCGCGATTGTCGGCGGCAAGTCCGGCCCGGCCGAGGGCTACCTCGCGCAATACCGGCTCGAAGACGACGGCAGCGGCCGGGTGAAGATGACGCTCGTGCGCACCTTCGGCGCCTACAGCGGCCGGGCCGAGATCGAGGCCATCGGCGTGGATGCCGAGCTGGGCTACGTCTATTACTCCGACGAGACGTTCGGCGTGCGCAAATACGCTGCCGATCCCGACGCGCCCGAGGCGAACAAGGAACTCGCGCTCTTCGGCACCACCGGTTTCGCGTCCGACCGCGAGGGGATCTCGATCTACCCGCAGGCCGGCGGCCGGGGCTATGTGCTGGTGTCCGACCAGCAGGCCTATCGTTTTCAGATCTTCCCGCGCGCCGGCATCCCCGGCAAGCCGCACGACCACCCGCTGCTCGCGGCGGTGGACGTGGCCGCGATCCAGAGCGACGGCAGCGACGTTACGCCTGTGGAACTGCCCGGCTTCCCCGGCGGCCTCTTCGTGGCGATGACCGAGGGCAAGGTGTTCCACTTCTACGCCTGGGCCGACCTGGCCAAGGCCGCGGGGCTCGAATAAGTCGGGCCACTTTGTGGGCAGCCCGCTCGCGGGCGCGGTTTGGGGCGCGCGCAAGCGCGCTGACCCACAAGCCAAGGCCCGCATCTGCGGGCTTTCAAAAAGGCCGCGGACGCCTAGGGTTCGCGGCATGAAACGCTCCGCTTCGCTGATCGCCCTCGCGCTGGGTCTGACCCTGTTGAGCCTGCCGCTGCTCGCGCAGTCGGCCAAGCCGGAGGCCAAGGCGGTGAAGACCCCCGGCCTCGAGCTGGCGGCCATGGCCACCCAGATCACGGGCATCGCCATCTCGCCGCTGCTGGGCGTGAGCGCGGTCGGGGCCTACCAGTATTTCCAGGCGGACACGCCGGAAAAGAAGGCCAACCTGCCGTGGTTTGCCAACCCGGCTTTTTGGGCGGTCGGCATTCTGGCCGTGGGCGCCGTGGCCGCCAAGGATGCGGCGGGGGCGGCCCTTCCGCCGGGCTGGAAGAAACCGCTCGATATCCTGGAAACCATCGAGAACAAGGCCAGCGGTCTCGTCGCCGCCGGCGCGGTCATCCCGTCGCTCGTCACGTTCGGTTCTAAGCTTATCATGGATTCCACCGGGCTCGGCGACATGGTGGTGATCCACACGGGCGGGCTGGCGATGCTGCCGGTCGCGGCCATCGATACCGGCTGGTTGCTGAGCCTGCTGATGGTCCCGTTGTCGGTGGTCGTGTTCGGCGTGGTCTGGCTCACTTCGCATGCGATCAACGTGCTCATCCTGATCAGCCCCTGGGGTGCGATCGACGCGGTGCTGAAGGGCATGCGCACCTCGCTGCTCGGCCTTGTGACGGCAACGGCGTGGATCGACCCGGTGGTGGGAGCGACGCTGTCGGTGCTGATCATTATTCTGGCGTATTTCACCGCGGGCTGGGCGTTCCGCCTGATGGTGTTCGGCTCGGTGTTCTGCTGGGATTTCTTCACGGTGCGCCGCAAGCGCTTCAAGCTCTACGCCGACGGCAACAAGGTGTTCACCGGTTCCGAATTCGAGGGCGTGCCGGCCCGCACCTACGGCCGCCTCAATCAGGCCGCCGATGGCGCGCTCACGCTCAAGTTCCGGCCGTGGCTCGTGCTGCCGGTGCGCGAGGTGCCGGTGCCGCGCGAGGGGCTCGTGGTCGGCAAGGGCGTGTTTTATTCCGAAGTGCTCGGGCACGATCCGAAGGCGGACAAGAACCGCACGCTGCTGCTGCTGCCGCCGCGCTACCTCGGGCACGAGGAGCTCTTCGCCCGCACCTACCACATCACCGGCACCTGCGAGGTCGGCCTGCGCCGCGCCTGGAGCTGGATCAAGGAGGCGCTGGGCTTCGGCGGACGGAAGGCCGCCCCGGCTGTCTCCTGACGTAGCTCAACCCCAAAGAAGATCGGAGTGACCGTCGGTTTTGCTTACACACTTCGCTTTCGTGAGAATCGTGGGGCATTCGCTTCGTATTTATTCAAAAGACCTAATTTATTTTTGGTGAGTATCTTGCGTCTTCAGGCGAGACGCGGTGAAAAAAGGCATGCCAATTGCTGTACCTTGGCATTCCCCATGAAAGCTATCCTTAGTAAGATCCTCAAAACCTCCATCGGTGGCGGCTTGCTGGCACTGCTTCTCCCCGTGGCACACGCCGTTCCGATCCTCGGCGGCAGCGTGATCGTCGCCAGCGACGGTGAAGTCGTCGCCAAATTCCTCGGCCACACCGCCGGTTACACAAACCTGCTCTACCTCGATTCACCGACCAACGGCATCGGCGTGATTTTCAATAATCACGCTTCACTTATCGGAAGCACGGTCAACCTCGGCAGCTTCACGGCTGGCACGGAGCTCATCTTCCGCATCAATGTGGTCAACACCGGTGACAATTTCTATAGCGGCCCCGCCTCGCGTAATGCGGATGGTCTGGCGCACGCCGTGGTCGACGATGCCTTCTCGGCGAGCGAAACCTATGTCGGTTTCGAAGATCTTTACGGCGGTGGCGATCGGGACTATGACGACCTGAATTTCTCCTTCACCAACGTGAAGGGAACCAACAATCCGCCGGGTGTGCCCGATACCGGTTCAACCGCCGTGCTAGGGGCCATGGGCCTGCTGGCCTTGGCTGGTGTCCGCAAGTCGATGCGGCGCTGAAGCAGCCTGTTTCCATTCCGGGCCCCGCACCGCAAGGTCGCGGGGCCTTTTTTGGGGCGTCATCGGGGCATCCGGCTTTGACTGACAGACGTAGCAGCATAAACCACTCATCTATGCTTGCAGACAATCTCCAAGACCGGGCCACGCTATATGCCTCCGGTGAAATGCCTTCGGCGGATCGCGAGGCCTTTGACGTGTTGATGGAATCCAATGGGGAACTGCGGACCTTGGTGGTCGTTTTGCAGGAGGTGGTGTCCCTGACGATGACGTCGGCGGCGGTCTCGGCTGAGCTGTCCGTTCCGGCCGGGTTGAAATCCAAAATCCTCGGCCATCTTCCCGCTCCGGCCACTCCGCCGGAACCCGAGGCCCTCGTGGTGGCAAACGCCGTTGGTCTGCTGGAGTGGGTCAATCCGGCCTTTACCGACATGTGCGGCTACACGCTGGAAGAGCTGCGCGGCCGCAAACCCGGCCAAATCCTGCAGGGCCCCGACACGGACCCGGCGGCGGTGGACCGCATCCGGGCCGCCTTGCGCGCGCGGCGGGCCTGTCGAGAAACGCTGGTCAATTATCACAAGGACGGCACGTCATACCGCGCGGATGTCCGCATTCTGCCGGTGCTCGATGATGCCGGCGAGCTGCTATGGCTCGTGGCCAAGGAACGGCGGCTGGCCGATTCCGTCTGACCCCGGTCAGTTTCGGGCGCGTGGCGGCGAGGGGATCGGGCCGGGGAATTCCGCGTCCCACAAGGCAGGCCGCGCCTGCGGAGCCGGGTTGGCGTCCGGGGCCAACTGTTTGAACACGTCGCGGAAGCGGATCGAGCATTGCAGGCGGCGCTGGCCGTCGGAGCCGATCTTGGGGTTCAGCCGGATGACGGCCTGGCTGAAGGCGGACGGTTCTTCAGGCGGAGCGCCTCGCGGAGGAGTGAGATCCTGGAGCGGCAGCTTGGAATCCTTGATGAGGCGGTCGAGTTCGAGCAGCTCCTGGCGCGTCACTGGCCCCCAGAGTTTGCGCCACAATTCGGGGGATATTTCGGGCGCGAGCAGATTGACCACGCGTTTGTGCCCGCCCTCCTGCTGCCAGAAACCGATGACCAGTGTGAAGGGTTCGTTGATGTCGAGCTGTCGCAACGCGTCGCCGAGGTCCACGGCGGTGCCGTGCTTGCAGAACTTCGGGTTCACCGGCACGCCGCCGTGACGGCTGTTGGCCGAGGCCGGGATGTCCTAGCGCTGCGTGTAGTCGGCGGGGCGGTAGCCCTCGAAGAAAGTGTCGCGCATCCCCTGCTCGAAGACCGGGCCGTGCTGCTGGACCTCCTGCGCCGGGGCGAGCAGAAACAGGCCCGAGAGCAACAGGAGCAACCGCCTCACTTTTCGAGGTAGGCGCCGAGGGCGTCGAGTTTCTCGCCCCAATAGGCCTTCATCTTTTCGGCGGCTTCGGGCGTGGGGAGCTTGCCGTGCTGCGGCACGACCTGGCACTTGAGCGGGCCCTTTGGCCAGAAATTCACGCTGAGCAGTGTTTCATCGCCCCAGAGGATGCGGATGGATTTGTGCGGCGTGGCCTTGCGCACGGTCAGCGGGGTG
>JAUPWC010000182.1 GCA_030916665.1 Verrucomicrobiota bacterium | reverse complement strand
GCTTGAACACGCGCGCGAAATAGGCCGGATCGCTGAAGCCGCTGGCGTAGGCGATCTGGGAGATGGTGCGCGTGCCACCGTCCAGCGCGACGAGCGCCCCGTCGATGAGGTTGCGCTGGATGTAGTGCGTGAGCCGCTCGCGCGTCTCGGTGTGGAAGAGGTGCGACAGGTAGTCGGCCGAGCAGCCGAGCTGCTGGGCGATGTGCTGCACGCTGAGCTCCGGGTTGGCAAACTGCTCGCGCACGAGGCATTTCGTCTGGAAGACCTTGCCGATGTCGCTGTTGAGGTGGCCGGTGCCGGTCTCGACGAGGTTGCGGAACAGGCCGAGCAGGGCGAGCAGCGTGCCCTTCAGCACCGCGTCGCGCGCCGGGGCGTGCATGGCGTGCGCATGCACCAGGGAGTTGGCGAGGACCAGAAAGGCGTCGAGATTCGGCGCGTCGAAGAACTCGATGGCCTCGATGTCGGGCTTGCGCGGGCGCGCCTCGTGGGCGAAGTGGACGCTGACGGTGTTGTTGTAGAAACCGATCACGAGGTTGCGGAACGGGTGCCCCGCATCGCCGTGGACGACCTCGGCATGCGGCACCCCGGCCGGGATCAGGCAAAGGTCGCCCGGGCCGACGCGGAAGCCCTCGCTCGGGAAGCTGAATTCCGTCCACCCCTGCAGCCCGAGGAAGATCTCCGGCCGGTAGTGGTAGTGCATGCCACGGCGGTTCTGGACCTGCTTCACCTCGTGAGGCACGCGCAGCGGCAGGCGGCCGTGGTCGGCCTGACGGACGGCCGCGTCGAAGGCCTCGCGCATCTCGGCGCGATTCTGCTGGCTCATCGTGCGCGCGGACAGCAGCGCATGATGTGGGGCAACGGTTTCGGGGGTGGGGCTGGCCGGGGGCACGGCGTCAGGGGGTGTGGGGAACAGACAACGCCCCGGCCCCGGAAAGACAAACGGAAAGGCAGCGCGCAAGACACGATGGGGCCTTGCCGGGCCCGGTCGCGCCGCTAAATTGCGTTTCCCATGGTTTCCACTCCCGCCTTCACCGCCGCCGAACTCGAGGCCGAGACCACACGCCTGTTCAAAGCCTTCCTTCATGTGGATTGCACGCCGGGCAAATCCTGGGACTACGAGGCCTGCCGGAAATTCGCGCCGCTCACACTCGAGATCAACCGCCTGAAGCAGGAGAAGGACGCCGTCATCCTCACGCATTCCTACGTCGAGCCCGAGATCGTCTATGGCGTGGGCGACTTCAAGGGCGACTCCTACTTCCTCAGCCTCATGGCCCGCGAAGCAAAGGCGAAGATGATCGTGTTCGCCGGCGTGGTCTTCATGGCCGAGACCGCCAAGATCCTCTCGCCCGACGCCACCGTCGTCGTGCCCGACCGCGGCTCCGGCTGTTCGCTCGCCGATTCGCTCACCGGCGACCAGTTGAGAAAACTCAAGGCCGCCTATCCCGACGCGGCGGTGGTCTGCTACATCAACTCCACCGCCGACGTGAAGGCTGAGTCCGACGTCTGCGTCACCTCGGGCAACGTTTACGACATCGTGTCGGCGCTGCCGCAGCGCCGCATCCTTTTTGTGCCCGACCGCCTCATGGGTGAAAACATCCGCACCGAACTGAAGCGCCGCGGCGTGGACAAGGAGATCATCACCTCCGACGGCACCTGCATCGTGCATGACGTGTTCGATGCCGCGGCCGTCGCCGACGCGCGCGCGCGGTTTCCCGGCCTGAAGGTCGTCGCGCACCCCGAATGCACGCCCGAGGTCGCCGCCGTCGCGGATTTCGTCGGCAGCACCGGCGCGATGATGAAATACGTCAAGACGAGCGAGGCACCCTACTACCTGATGCTGACCGAGTGCGGCCTCGTCGGCCGCCTGCAGGTGGAGACGCCGGACAAACACTTCATCGGCGGTTGCCGGCTCTGTCCCTACATGAAGCTGAACTCGCTGGAAAAAGTCCGCGCCGCGCTCGCCGCCCCGCGCCCCGACCAGATTGTCACGCTCGACGAAAACATCCGCCGCCGAGCCGCCCGTTGCATCGACCGCATGTTCGAACTGGCCCCGCGCGACTGAGGCCGCCGCCCGATCCTTTGTAACGTAATATTTTACAAAAAGCCGATGATCACCGCCCGCACCGAACACCTGATCGACCTCGCGCTGGAAGAGGACGCCGGCCTCGGCGACATCACCAGCCGCGCCATCTTTCCCGCGAAACACCGCAGTCGCGCCGTGATAGACGCCAAGCAGGCTCTCGTGCTCTGCGGCGGGCAGATCGCGGCACGCGTCTTCGCGCAACTCGATCCCACGCTCAGGGTCCGTCTGCTCGCCCGTGACGGTCAGCGGCTGAAGTCGGGCGACCTCGCGCTCCGGGTCGAGGGTTCCACCGCATCGATTCTCACCGCCGAACGCACCGCGCTGAATTTCCTCCAACGCCTCAGCGGCATCGCCACGCAGGCCGCGCGTTACGCCGAGGCGGTGCAGGGAACGGGTGTCCGCATCGTGGACACCCGCAAGACCACACCGGGCTGGCGCGCCCTCGAGAAATACGCCGTGCGCACCGGCGGCTGTTTCAACCATCGCAGCTCGCTGGGCGAGCAGGTCCTCATCAAGGACAACCACATCGCCGCCGCCGGTTCCATCGCCAAAGCCGTTAAGCTTTGCCGCACCGCCGCCGCCCATGGCGCGAAGATCGAGGCCGAGGCCAAGACCCTCGCCGAAGTGAAAGAGGCGGTCCGGGCCGGGGCTGACATCGTCCTGCTCGACAACATGACCCCCGCCCAGGTCGGCGCGGCCGTGAGGGCCATCGCCGGGCGCGCGCTGGTGGAGGTCTCGGGCGGCGTGACCTACGCCACGCTGCGCGACTACGCCCTGCCTGGCGTGGACATCATCAGCATCGGCGCGCTCACGCATTCCGTCGCCGCCGCCGACCTGAGCCTGGATCTACAGAAAGCATAGAAATGAACCACGAAGCAGCGGAGATACAAAGTATGGTGCCGGGTGGCTCTTCGTGTCTCTGTGTGGTGGTTCAAATCCGATGAAGATAATTTCCACCGATTGCCTTGTCCTCGGAGCCGGTCTCGCCGGCTCGGCCTACGCGCTGCACCTGGCCCGGGCCGGTCGCAAGGTGGAGCTGCTCTCCCTCGCCGATCCGCTCCAGGCCAACAGCGACTGGGCGCAGGGCGGCATCATCTACGACACCTCGCCCGATCCGGCCCGGCTCACGCAGGACATTCTCGACGCCAGCGACGGCACGGCCAATCCGGCGGCCATCGCCCAGCTTGTCGCCGAGGGGCCGGCCGCCGTGAAGGAGCTGCTGATCGACGAACTGGGCGTCGGCTTTGACCGCGAAATCACCGGCGAGCTGCACCTCACGCGCGAGGGCGGCCACCACGAGCGCCGCATCATCCACACCAAGGACGCCACCGGCCACTCGATCCTCGCCGCCTTGGCCGCGCGCGTGGACGCGACGCCGGGCATCACGCGCCGCAGCGGTTTCGTGGCGATCGACCTGCTCACCCTGTCGCACAACTCCACCGAGCTGCGCGACCGCTACGAGCCGCTTACCTGCTTCGGCTGCTACGCGCTCGACACCGCCTCGGGCGAGGTCGTCGCCTTCACCGCGCGCAAGACCATCCTCGCGACCGGCGGCCTCGGTGGCGTTTTCCAACACACCACCAACCAGCCCGGCAGCGTGGGTCACGGCGTGGCCATGGCCTACCGTGTCGGCGCGCGTCTCATGGACCTGGAATACGTCCAGTTCCACCCGACGGCGTTCTTCAAGAAAGGCGCGCAACCGTTCCTGATCACCGAAGCCCTGCGCGGCGAGGGCGCCGTGCTCGTGGACTCACAGGGGCGGCGCTTCATGGATGCGCTGCATCCGCTCGGGTCGCTGGCGCCGCGCGACGTGGTGTCGCGCGCCATCCAGCACCAGCTCGCCGCCACGGGCGAACCCTGCGCCTACCTCGACCTTTCGGCGCTGAAGCCGGAATTCATCCGCGAGCGCTTCCCGTCGATCCACGAGCGCTGCCTGGCCAACGGGGTGGACATCACCCGCGAGCCCATCCCGGTGGTGCCGGCCGCGCATTTTTCCTGCGGCGGCGTGCATGCCGATCTGGCGGGCCGCACCAACGTCCGCCACCTCCACGCCATCGGGGAAACCGCCTGCACCGGCCTGCACGGCGCCAACCGCCTGGCCAGCACCTCGCTCCTCGAATGCCTCGTCGCCGCCAAAGCCTGCGCCCGGGCCGATCTCGCGGAACTGTCCGCACCCGACGCCACCCTCCCGCAGCCCCGCGAATGGCGCAGCCCGGACAAGATCGCGGACCCGCTGCTCATCCGGCAGGATCTGCAGCAGATCCGTCAGACCATGTGGAACTACGCGGGGATTCTCCGTTCACCGCGCCGGCTGGCGCGCGCGCGCCGCATCCTGCTGGAACTGCGCGAAGACATCCAGGCCTTCTATCGCGACTGCCGTCCAACCCGCGACCTCATCGAACTGCGCAACGCCGTGCAGACCGCGTTGCTGGTCGTGCACGCTGCCACGCTCAATCCCGTGAGCAAGGGCTGCCACCACATCGAGGCCGGCGAGTAGCAAAGTCTCCCCGGGGCCGGCTGCTTCCAAGCCGAGGCGGGTCGGCGGCGCGCGAATGAAAAACGCGGAGCCGGTAGCCCGGCTCCGCGGTGGCACACCGAGGCTACACGCCTCAGAAGCGGAAGTTTAAGCCGAGGCGCACGGGCACGTAGCTGAGGTCGCCTTCGTCGTTGAGCGCGTTCAAACCCAACAGGCCCAGGACGCTGTCGTTGTCATCGAGGCCGCCCTGACCAACGTAGCCGGTCTCGAGGGAGAGGCTGGCCGTGTCGTTGAACTTGTATTCCACGCCGATGAGCAGTCCGTAGTTCCAGGTATTGGTTGCGTCGTAGAATTTTGCGTTGGTGAGCGCAGCCTGATACGGGGCGATGAAGGGCGTGCCGGGCACGGAGAACGACGCGGTGATCTCGTCGACCTGCGTGTAGCCGAGCTGGAACGCCACGTAGGGATTCCAGCGTTCGGTGACGCGAAAGTTGTAGCGCAGGGCCGCGTAGATTTGGAAGTCCTCATACTCACTGAAGCGGGCGTTGAGCGGCAGCGTCCCGGCGACGGTGCCGACGCGCAGGTTGCCTTCGTCCGAGGAAAGCCAGCCGAGCCCCAGCGTATAGGACAGTTTTTCCCCCGCCGCATACGTGGCTTCAAAGGCGATCTCGTTGAAGTTGCCGTAGACATCGTCAAAGCTCTTGGCGTCCACCTCGACCGGCAGGCTGCCGGCCGGCAGGCCGAGCAACACCGAGCCGTCGAAAGACGGACCGCGGTGGAACCCGCCGCTGGTGATGGGCACTAAACCGCCCTTGAGGGAGAGGCTCCACGCGGCCGGGAGCGGCGCGCAGGACAGGGTCAGCAAGACGGCGGCCAGCATGGGACGGAGGGAGGTGGGAACTGAAGCAAGGTTCATGGAAGTTTTCCTGACGTGTTGGGATGGTTTGGTGGACCGCGGCACCACCCGGCAGGTCGCGGCCGGTCGGCCCCGATGCCACGTGGAAGCGGTTTGTGCACAATTTACGCGGTCGCCCGTTCGCCGGATGCATCGCCGCCGGCATGCGAAAGCTTGAATAATCGGGCCGAACGCGGCGTCTTATAGGCATGAAAACCCGTTTGCTTTTTGTCCTGACCGCGTTCCTCGCGACGGCATTTGCAGATTATGAACGAGACAACCGCCGCGGTCGCGACGATGACCACCGGCCGGCCGGCCGCGTGATCATCTACCAGCACGCCGGCTTTCGCGGCGACACCCTCGTGCTCTATCCCGGTGAGTCCATCGACAACATGTCGGGGAAAACCTTCGGGAACGGCGGCAAGCTCAACGACAGCATCTCCTCCATCCGCATCGAAGGGAACGTGGAACTCTTCGTTTACGAAAACGCCCGCTACCGCGGCGAGGCGCTGCGGTTGACCGAGAGCGCGCGCGACCTCACCGGGCGCTTCGTGACCGGCGGTGTCGGCGTGAGCTGGAACGACCGCATTTCCTCGCTGCGCGTGGAGCGCAGCCGTCGTCCTGACCACCGTCCCGAGCCCGAGCGGCCGGGTGGAGGGCGTCCGCCGGCCAATCCGGACAAACTGGTACAGGATACCTTCCAGGACTTGCTCGGCCGCGCCCCCGATGCCGGCGAGTTGCGCGAATTCCGCGGCCGCATTCTCGATGCCGGCTGGACCGAGCGGATGCTGCGCGACCACTTGCGCAACGAGGATCGCTACCGCACCGAGGCGGCCGAGATAATCGTGCGGCGCGCCTACCGCGACGTGCTCGGCCGCGAAGCCGACCCGGGCGGTTTGCGCCAATACACGCGGGCCGTGCGCGACAAGGGTTGGACCGAGAGCGACGTGAAGGACGACCTGCGCAAGAGCGCCGAATACCGCAACAAGCCGCGCGGTTAGAGCCGCTTCAACAGGGGGTGCCGCCGCACTTGAGTCCCGCGTTCGCGGGACGAAAGCGTGGTTGGGAATCGACCACGTTGTCGCTGCGCTCCAACGCGGCTACGGTTCAACGCAACCCGTTCTAGCGACCGGTGGGCTGGGCCGGCTGACCCGCGGGGCGCGGGGCGTTGCGAAACGATGCGAACATCCGGCCGTTGCCCTGCTTGCGGTAGGCTTCGGCCGCCTCGGCACCGATCAGCGTCTCGAGGCGCGCGTTGTAGGACTCCATCGCCGTCCGCATCTCGTTGATTTTTTCCTGCGCAGGCGGACCGGTGCGGGAAGCTTGGCTCATGAAGGCCTGCACTTCGTTCTGGAGCTGGTAAACTTGGTAGGAGATTGCGGGTGTTACCGTCGGATTGTCCGTGAAGGCCTTCGCCACGTTGGCATACTGGTAGTCCGAACCTTCGATGTAGGCATAGAAACGCGTTTCGCCGAGCACGGCCCGCGCCTCCTCATTCAGGGCCAGCTGGGCGGTCTGTCGTTGGGCAAAGGTGGCGGCATCCATGGTCGAGCGGCGGGGATTGGCTTCGCTGAACGCCTTCTGGGCTTGGTAAAGCCGCGCGTATTCCGCCTCGGAGATGTCCACGTTGCGCAGATTGTTGATGAGCGTGCGCGCGGCCGAGGAGTTGCGCATCTCGTATTGGACGAGCTCCTCGGGCGTCAGCACCGCGGCCATGTCGGCGAGCTTCTCCTGCTCCATGAGCTGCTGGGTCTGCATCAGGGTGTCGTTGCTGGTCACGAT
>JAUPWC010000181.1 GCA_030916665.1 Verrucomicrobiota bacterium | reverse complement strand
CGAAGGACGGCGGCCTGGGCTTCGACTACAAGTGGAACATGGGCATGATGCACGACACGCTGCTCTACTTCCAGAAGGACCCGGTCCACCGCAAGTGGTCGCACGACAAGCTGACCTTCGGGATGGTTTACCAGTATTCGGAGAAGTTCATCATGGTGTATTCCCACGACGAGGTCGTGCACCTGAAGGGTTCGATGCTCGCCAAGATGGGCGCCGGCACGCTCGCCGACAAGGCCGCCAACCTGCGCGCGCTCTACGGCTTCGTGTGGACCTATCCGGGCAAGAAGCTGCTCTTCATGGGCAGCGAGTTCGGCCAGCGCACCGAGTGGAACTACGACATCGGCCTCGAGTGGCAGCTGCTCCAGCATCCGGAGCACGAGGGCCTGCGCTCGCTGGTGCGCGACCTCAACCGTCTCTACACGAGCGAACCCGCGCTGAGCACGACGGATTTCCGCCCCGAGAGCTTCCGCTGGGTCAACGGCAACGACGGTGACCACAGCACGCTCAGCTTCCTGCGCTTCGACCGGGATGGCCGCACCGCTTGGCTGATCGTCGGCAACTTCACGCCCGTCACGCGCACGCGTTTCCACGTCGGCGTGCCGCACCGGGGTTACTGGCGCGAGGTGCTCAACACCAACTCCAGCTACTACGGCGGCGCCGGTTTCGGCAACCACGGCGGCCGCCCGGCCTCGACGATCCCCTCCGACGGCTTCGAGCAGTCCCTCAGCCTGACGCTGCCGGGTCTGTCCGTGCTGGTCTTCAAGTGGTCGGCGGACGCGCCGGTTTAGGCGGCGCACTGGCGCCGCAGTTGAAGGAGCGAGTTTAAGTTGAAGGGTTGTTCGAGCTCGTTGTGGGCAGCGCGCTTGCGCGCGCAAAGGGCATGGGGGCAGCTTGCCAGAGATGCATCAGTCCTCTTGTTCGGACCTTACCATGATGTTCAGCTTCTCGAGCGTCACGCCGAGCTGGCGCGTGTGATCAGAACGGCGCCTTGGTGTGCGAGCGGGGCCTGCGTTCGTAGTGCTTGATCACGGTGTAGCCGACGCCGGCGATGCCGCTCAGGGCGGCGGGGAAGAGCAGGGTGTCGTAGCCCCAGCTGCCGAAGCCGAGACCACCGAGCAGGGCTCCGGCGAAGTAGCCGAGGATCAGGACGCCGTAGATGCGGAACTTGATCCAATCCACCTCGACGCCGCGCACGAAGTGACCGCAGGCGTTGCCCAGGTCGGTGACCATGCCGGTGATGTGGGTCGTGCGCATTGTCGAGCCGCTGTAGGTGGACACCATCGCGTTTTGCAGGCCGCAGGCCATCGCGGCCAGGTAATCGCCGACATTCGCCCCGCGGCGAAGGAAGAAAAGCGCCGCCACCAGGAGCGCCGATTCCATGGACAGGGCGATCCCGTAGCGCCGGCCCAGCCGGAGGGAACTCTGACGGATGATCGATCCGCTCAGCACGCAGCCTAGGAAGAAGGCGCCCAGGATCGACAGGGCGTGCAAGGCCACGCCGTAGCCCGCGCGCGCGAGCTCGTAGCCGAACACCGTCACCGTGCCGGTCATGTGGCTGAGGGCCTGGTGGTGCTGGCCGAGAAAACCGACGGCGTTGATCACACCGGCGATGGTCGCGAGCGTGAGGCCGCCCAAATAGATCCAACTGGGGGTGGGATGGTGCTTGATCATCGGTCGGGAAGCGGAGGTGTCGGTTGGTTGAGAATCTCCCGCGCGCGGGAGAGCGCGTCGTCGAAATGGGCGCGGATGTTCCGCCGGCCGAGCTGCTCGATGAAACCGGCCTTCAGCATCATGTCGAGGGGCTGGCGGTGCGGGCCGCTGAGGATGACCGTGCCGCCGGTGGCCTGCATGCGCTCGACGATGCTTTCGAGGGCGTTGAGGGCGGTCGCATCCATGGCCGGCACGAGCTGCATGCGCAGGATGAGCACCTTGGGGAGGGTGCCGACGCGCTGCAGGGCGTCCTCCATTTTCTCGGCTGCGCCAAAGAAGAACGGTCCGAAGATGCGGAAGACGACCACGCCGTCGGGGATGTCCTTGCCGTGGGCGACCTGCTCAAGTGTCTCGAGCTCGTCCCGCGTTGTCACCTGGGCGATTTCGGTGGTTTCGGCCATGCGTTTGATGAAGAGGATGGCCGCAAGAACCATGCCGACCTCGACCGCGATCACGAGATCGAAGACCACCGTCAGGCCGAAGGTCGTGAGCAGCACAAGCGCGTCGCTGCGCGGCATGCGCCGGAGCCGGGCCAGTTCGTGCCATTCGCCCATGCGGAAGGCCACGATGACGAGCACCGCCGCGATGGCGCCCATCGGGACGAACTGCGCGTAGGACGAGAAAAACAGCACGATGAGCAGCAGCGTCACCGCGTGGACGATGCCCGCCAGCGGAGTCCGGCCGCCGGCCTTGACGTTGGCCGAGGTGCGGGCGATCGCACCGGTGACGGGCATGCCGCAGAGGAACGGGCAGCAGATGTTGGCGATCCCCTGGGCGATCAGCTCGGTGTTGGAGTCGTGCCGGTCGTTGATCAGTCCGTCCGCGACGACCGCCGACAGCAGCGATTCGATGGCGCCGAGCAGGGCGATGGTGGTGGCCGGACCCAGCAGGTCACGGATCCGCTCCAAGCTGATCTCCGGCCAGACGAAAGGCGGCAGGCCGTGCGGGATGGCCTCCGCGCCGAAGCGCGAGCCGATGGTCGCGACGCCGGCCGCCTTTTCCCAGCCGAACCAGGCGACCAGCACCGCCGAAACGACCATCGCGATGATGGCCCCGGGCACGCGCCCGGCGTGCAGCCGGTCGCGAAACCGGGGCCAGAGATGGATGAACAGCGCCGAGCCGGCCGCGAGGAGCAGCGTGTGCAGGTTCAGGCCGGGCAGATGGCTGAACAGCCAGGGCATTTTCTCCACGAATTCGCGGGGCGGACTGCCCTCGAGGCCGAGGAACTCCGCGGACTGGCCCGCGATGATCGCGACGGCGATGCCCGTGGTGAAGCCGCTGGTGACCGGGTAGGGGATGAACTTGATCAGGCTGCCCAGTCCGCTGGCGCCCATCAGCACCAGGATGATGCCGGCCATGACGGTGGCCAGCAGCAGGCCGTCGTAACCGTGTTTCTCGACCACCAGCAGGATGACGGTGACAAAGGCCGCGGTGGGGCCGGAAATCTGCACGCGGCTGCCGCCGAAGAACGACACGATGAACCCGCCGATGATCGCGGTGAAGATGCCGATGGCGGGCGCCGGAAACGGCGTCGCGGCACCCGTCGGAATGCTCGCCACGCCCAGCGCGAGCGCCAGGGGCAGGGCGATGAGCCCCACCGTCAGCCCCGCCAGCACGTCGGCCACCGCATCCTTCCGGGTGTAGCCCTGACGCAGCAGGGCAAACAACCGGGGCCGGAATTTCAGCGTCGGCCGGGGCCAGAGGCTGGAGGGCGCAGGAGGATTCATGAAAAAGGTTGGCGGGCACGAGGAGTCTGCGCCGCAGCCACCCGGGCTGCAATCCCCGATCCTTTTTCACCCGAAAGCGCGCCTGAACCAGGCGGCTGAAGCGGCGTTTATCGGGGCGAGAATTCGGCCTTATGAACAATGCGCACCGAAGCGCCTCGACTGACGTCTGGCTGTCTTGCGGCAGGGCGGAGACGACCGTTCCGCCGCGAAAGACTTATCGCGTTCTCGGCGCACCGGGCCGGTGCGTCCTGCCCGTCAGTCCTACTGGCGAGGCCGAAAAGAATGAACACCCGATTGACCGGAATACCGCCAAGTGGGGGCCGTCGATCGGGCGCGGACGAGATCCGCCCCGCTCATTCCCAAAATCCGACTATCATCACGACCGATACTCTCTCGCGAAGGCCTCGAAGGTCCGCCGTCACTTACCTTCGCCTGCTTTGCTCCCTTCGCGAGACACTGCCTTAGCTTGGCTCCATTCCGGAAAGTCTGTTTCAGCTCCCCAGCACTTTCTTGATGACCCGCCCGAGGTCGCCGACGCGGTAGGGCTTCGTCAGGTAGCCGAGGAAGCCCATGTCGAGGAACTGGCGGGCCATGTCGTCGTTGTCGTAGCCGCTGGCGATGATGGCCCGGACATCGGGGTGAAGGTCGCGCAGGGCTTTGAAGGTCTGCTCGCCGCCCATGCCGCCGATGATGGTGAGGTCCATGATGACGACGTCGTAGGGGCGGCCGATGTTGAGATAGCGCTTGTAGAACTGCACGGCCTCCTCGCCGTTGCGGGCGAGGTCGAACTTGTAGCCGAGGCCTTCGAGCATGCCGCCGGTGAGCGCGCAGATCTGCGGATCGTCGTCCATGAAAAGCACGCGGCCGGTGCGGGTGGCGACGTTGAAGGTCGGCGCGCGGCGCGCCTCGACCTCGCCGGGCTGGTCGGCGATGGGCAGGAACACGGTGAAGACCGAGCCGACCCCCAGCTCGGACTCGACGCCGATCTGGCCGCCGTGGCGCTTGACGATGGAAAGCACGGTGGCGAGGCCGAGGCCGGTGCCGGTCTTCTTGGTGGTGAAGAACGGCGCGAAGATCTTTTCGAGGTGCTCGGGCTTGATCCCGCTGCCGTTGTCCCGCACCTCGACGGAGACGTAATTGCCGCCGACAAGACCGGAGATCTCGGCCGGGGCGACCGTGACGTTGGCGGCCTTGATCCAGATCCGGCCCTGGGCGGTGGGCATGGCCTGGATGGCGTTGATGACAAGATTCTGGAAAACCTGCAGCATCTGCGCGCGATCCACACAGAAGGTGCCCGTCTCGGGGGCGACCTCCACCTCCAGTTTCACGCTCGAACCGGCGGCGGCGAGGCGGACGCTGTCGGCCAGCAGATCGGCCGGACGCAGGACCTGGCGGACACCGGTGCCGCCGCGCGAGAAGGTGAGCAGCTGCTTGCTGAGGCCCTTGGCGGCGAGGCAGGCGCGCTCGCTGTTTTCGAGGCCGGAGTAGTCGCGGTTCTCCTTGGCCAGCGAGACGCCGCCGAGAATGGTCGTGAGGAGGTTGTTGAAATCGTGGGCGATGCCGCCGGCGAGCTGGCCGAGCGCCTCGAAGCGGTTGGCGCGCACGAGCTCCTCGGG
>JAUPWC010000020.1 GCA_030916665.1 Verrucomicrobiota bacterium | reverse complement strand
TCGTGCGTCAGGAAGAGGGCCAGACCAAGAGCTACACGCTCAACCTGGACCAGGTTCTCACCGGCGGCCAAAGCGCCCCTTTCTACCTGAAGCCCTTTGATACCGTTTACGTTCCGACCAAGTTCAACTGGTTCTGAAAACCAGGGTCTTGAGCGGGTTGGGTTGAACCCGGGTTCCGCGGTTGCCGGTGCTGCCCGCTGAGAGCCTACCCGAACATCGCCTTCAAGCATGTCGTAGGCCAGCGACCTTGGTCGCGCTCCGGGCAAAAAAATGCAACGCGTGCAAGCACGCTGACCCACACAAGGCAGGGATATCCGGAAAGCCTCTCAGCGCCGGCTGAGCTGCCGACTCTCCGCCTTCTGGTCCTCGAGGCAATCCGCGCACACGCCGTGAGTGAAAGTGATCTGGCTGCGACAGGAAAAATACTCCTCCAACTGCTGCCAGTAGCCCTCGTCGTTGCGGACTTTTTTGCACCAGGCGCAGATCGGCAAAAGGCCCGACAAGGTCTGCACCTCGGCATGCGCGCACGAAAGCTCGTCATGGCGCACCTGAAGGTTGGCGATCAGGATGCCGGCAAACAGCGCCACCATGAAGAAACTGACTTCGAGATCGCCCACAACCTGCAGGGCCAGCGCGGCCGAATCCCAGCCTTGCAGGGTGAACAGTGCCGCCAACACCACCCGCAAGGCATGGAAGACGGCATGGGCCATGAAGATGTTCGCCGGCGCGAAGGCCGATTTGAAATAGTGCGGCGAAGCCTTGCGCAGACACCAGGCGGAAGCCAGCGAAAGCCCGCCCCAGATGAGGCCGTTCAGAACCATGCGCCAGCTGGAGAATTCGCTGCGCCAGAGGAAAAACCCCAGCCCCGCCGCGTGCAGCGCGAACACCCCCCAGAGGAGACGCTTCCGCAGGCGGAGCCCGGCGGTGCGCTGCGTGCCAAGAAACAGCGCGGCCTGACCGGCCGTCACGAGCAGCGGCGGCGCCAAGCGGCCGAACCAGTGTGGCAGCTCCGAGCGCATCGCAAAAAAAATGTCTGCCACCGTCATGATCCAGGCGGCGATCATCCAGTAGCGCATCGCCGCCGTCCGCCCCTGCGCCAACCAGTAGTGGGTCATCAGGCACGCGAGGATCGTGCAAATGATGATGTTGGTCAGGTAGGTGACGGTCTCTTGGCCCATGTGGTCCTGCGCGCACCATACAACCGCGCTCCGGCTTGGAAAGCTGATTCTCACTCGCAGCCTGCCGGCCGGATCCCCCGGCCCTTTTTTCGGCAAGCGCCGGCCACTGTCCGACAGACCGTTGGCACGCCGCCGCACTTGCATGCCCGCACGGAGTGATCAGCATTGGCTCGATGACCCGGCCCAAGATCCTGCTCGTTTTCCTCATGCGTTTCGAGGAATCGGCCCGCATGCTGCAGGGCATCGTGCAGCACGAGCGTTCTCACCGCCAGTGGACCACCTTCCTCGACGACGAGGCGCGGGCCATGAGCGATCCGCACTTCCTGCGCGGCGAAAAATGGTCCGGTGTGATCAGCCGCCACACCACTCCGGCCCTGGCCAAGGGGTGCGCGAAGCTGGGCATCCCCCTCGTGGACCTGAACGACACCCCGCCCTTCCCCGGGGTCCCGAAAATCCGTCCCAACAACCACGCCATCGGCCACCTCGGGGCCGAGCATTTCCTCGAGCGCGGCTTCCGCCACTTCGCCTATTGCGGCTTTGGCAACGAGGGCTGGTCCAGCCAACGCCGCGACGGCTTCGTCGAGGCCCTGCGTCTCGCCGGCCACGGCTGCGACGTGCTCGACGTCGAATACCCGGGCATCATCACGCCCGACTGGAACGCCAGCCAGTCACGCATCATCGGCTCGTGGCTGCGGCGGCTGCCGCGACCCTGCGCGGTCATGGCCTGCGTGGATGTGCGTGCGTTCCAGGTCATCGCCGCCGCCCAGCAGGCCGGGCTGAAGGTGCCCGAGGAGTTCGCCCTGCTCGGCGTGAACAACGACGTCGTGCGCTGCGAACTCTCCGACCCGCCGCTCTCCAGCGTCGCGCTCAACGCGCACCAGTCCGGTTACCACGCCGCCGAGATGCTCGACTGCCTGCTGCGCGGGCGCGCGCCCGAGGCCATGGACGTGCGCATCGACCCCGTCGGTGTCGTCACCCGCCTCTCCACCGACATCCTCGCCGTGGGCGACCGCAATGTCAGCGCCGCCCTCAACTACATCCGGGAGCACGCCTGCAAGGGCCTCAGCGTGGATGAGGTTGTCACGCACACCGCCGCTTCGCGCAGCCAGCTGGAGAAAAAATTCCGCCGCTTCATCGGCCGCTCGCCCCAGGCCGAAATCCGCCGGGTGCAGCTGGCCCGCGCCAAGGAACTGCTCACCGAGACCGACCTGCCGCTCAAGAGCATCGCCGGACTCACCGGCTTCGAGCACATCGAGTATCTTTCCGTGGTCTTCAAACGCATGACCGGCGAAGCGCCCGGCCAGTATCGCAAGCGCACCCGCACCAAGCCGCACTGAGCAACCGGTCTATTGTCGCGGATTCCGCCGCACTTGCCTGCCTTTCGCCCACCGGCAAGCCTGCGGGCACGTTTTTCCCCATGAAACAACCCCATCCCCATCGTCCGCTCCTGTTCACCCTCGCCGCCGCGCTCACGCTCGGCTGCACCGCCTTCGCCCTCGCCGCCGATGCCATTCGCATCCGCGCCGGCACGACCAAGGACCACACCGACGAGAACGGCGTGGTCTGGCTCGCCGACCAGGGCTTCTCGGGCGGCGACACCATCGACCGCACCGGCATCGTCGTGGCCAACACCAAGACCCCGTCCCTCTACACCGCCGAGCGCTACAGCATGGACAGCTTCTCCCGGAAGCTGCCCAACGGCAAATACACCGTGAAGCTCCACTTCGCCGAAACCTACGAAGGCATCTACGGCAAGGGTGAGCGCGTGTTCTCGTTCAAGGTCGAGGACAAGGAGGTCAAGGACTTCGACGTCACCGCCCGCGCCGGCGGCGTGATGCGCGCCCACGTCGAGACCGTCGAGGTCGTGGTCGCCGACGGCCAGCTGGACATCAAGTTCACGCACAACATCGAGAACCCCGAGATCAACGCGCTCGAGATCATCCCGGCGTCCTGAACTTTTGTGTGTAAAACGACAGGGTGGAAGCGGCGATGCCGCTTCCACCCTGTTTGTTTGATGAGGCCGAAAACCCCGCCTCCTGCCTATCGCTCATAGCTTATGGACTTTTGTCATCGCGAGGCCCGCAAAGCGGGCCGTGGCGATCCAGCTGGATTGCTTCGTCGCTTCGCTCCTCGCAATGACAGTCCAAATGCTAAAGGACGCTGGTATCAGAACTCGTAGGCTTGGATCTGGTCGCCGCCCTTGAAGTAGAAGATGCGGCCGGCCGCTTCGTCCGCGAGATACTTGGGTTCCTTGTCGCCGAGCGCGAGGCGGCGATCGGTCTCGCCGTTGCCGAGGTTCACGCCCACGAGGCCCACGCCGCCGCCGTGCTCCTTCTCGAGCTTGGTGATGATGTAGGTGTAGGCGCCGGAACTCTTGGAACCGCCGACCTTGCGGGCGCGGGTCTCGGTGTAGCGGTTGTAGCGGTCGAGCGCGTTCTGGATGTTGTCCATGCCCTGCCGGCCGCCCGAATTGAAGATGCCGCCGTTCTGGGCGACCTGCGCATTGCCCTGCGCCGAGGCGGCGAGCGTCACGGCGAACATCGCGATGGTGGCGAAGGCGTCGCTCGGGGCGGCGTAATAGAGCGACCACTTCTGGTTCTTCGCGGCCGGGTCGAAGCCCAGCAGGTGCTGCTTGCCCTGCACCACGATGTGGCCGTCCTGCCGGGTGATCGCCACCGGCACGTCGAGGCGCGCCTTGCTGGACGAACTCACGGCCTTGACCGTGCCCATCAGACCGCCGGTGAGACCGAGGCCGATCTTGGCGATGTCGCCGCCGCCCATCTTGCGCTTGAACTCGATCGGCACGCGGAAGAGTTCCTCCACCGTCGCGCCGGTGCTGACGCCGACCAGTTCCTTGCCGTCGGCAAACATCACCGCCCCCACCTCGGGCAGCGCCATGAGATTGGTCAGGCCGCCCTCGATTTTCTTGTCCTGATAGACGGGTTTGCCGTCGGCGGCGGAGACCACGACCACGCCGAGCGGCTCCTTGAGCATGACGGTCTGGCCGTTGGAGAAATTGCCGCCGTAGCGGGCGTAGATCTTGTCTTCGACGACCTCGATCTGGGTGACGATGGCGTTGTCGCGCGCCTTGAAGAGGCCGGCGTATTCGGAGATGCGGTCGCTCTTCCAGAGCGTGGTTCCGGTTTCCTTGTTGATCGCATAAACGCTGCCGCCGCCGGCGCCGTAGATGATGTCGCCCACGATGCGCAGCGGGGCGTAGGTGCGCTTCAGCCCCTTGTCGCCCGGAGGAAACTCCACCGCCCACTTGATCGTGCCGGTGTTCACGTCGAGCGCATGCACCCCGAGGTAGCCGAGGTAGAGCGTGTCGCCCTCCAGCACGGGATCGTGGTAGCCGGAGAGATCCATGCGCGGAATAAATTTCCCGGAGTTGTCCGCCATGTGGAGCGGGATGCCGTTGGCCTTGGTGAAGAGCGTGGACCACTTGCGCTCGCCCGTGGCGAGGTCGTGGGCGAAGAGGAAGGTGCCGTTCTCCTGGCCCTTGCCGTCCTTCCAGGTGGTCATCACGAGAATGGCCAGCCCCTTCTCCGGCAGCGGAATCGTGCCGAGATACTGCCCCATCATCTCGGGTGCGGTCCACTCGGCCTCGCCGGTGAGGTAGTCGATGAGCGTGAAGGTGGACTTGGAGCCGGCCATGCCGCTGAACTGGTTGCAGAGCAGGAACGGCGTGCCGGGGATCTCGCGGGCGTTCATCTCGTTGCTCTTTTTGAAGGTGGCGTTCTTCCAGAGCACCTTGCCCGTGTCGGGATCGATGCAGTGGATGGCCGAATCGGTCCCGACCAACAGCACGCCGAGGTCGGTGAGGTTCTCCCACTTGGCCTTTTCGCCCAGTGGCAGGGTCCAGACCGGCTTGGTGGCGGCGGCAAAGGCGGGAATGGCGGCAGCCAGAAGCACAGCCGCGACAAAGGAACGGCTCGAACGGAGTAAGGGGACAATCATGGTCTCCGATTCTAGAAGATCACCCCGCTCCCGCCAATACGTAGTCCTGCGTAGATGCGCGTCACACCGGACGCGCCGGCAACCACACGCCCAGTCCGCCGGCCAGCGCGCGACCGCAGTGAAAAGCGTCCAGAACCTCGGACCCGGAGGGATTCATGCCGGGACCATGGCATCGACGAAGCCGGCATACGCGAAATGCTGCGCCTCGCAGACCAGCAGGAAGGCGCCCAGCGTTCCGGCGGCCATTCGCCGCCGCCAGCCCGCGAGCAGGGCCAGTCCGATCAAAACCAGGACCACCCCGCTCCCTGTTGCCCAGACCGGCGCTCCGGGCCGCCAGCCCGGGGCGAGCACCAACCGCACGAAGCCGGCGTTGGCCACCGGCATCACCCCGGAGCCAAGGAAGGCGAGGCCCAGGCAGGAGCGGCCGATGCGTGCAAGGAACTCTATTCACCCGTCAACCGCGGCGACGCGGCCAGTCCTTCACCGAACTCATCGAAAAGGCGGGCCGCCCTGCCCTCCGGGATTTTTCTGACGCCCTCTCAGGACGAGCTTGCCACTGGCCCTGATACCTTGACTCCCGCGACGAACACCGAACTCCCGGCCGCCAACGGCCAGCCCTGCTTCGTCCAGGCATGCTCCAACGCCGCCATCCCGGCAAAGGCCGCCTCCACGGGCGTCGGGTAAATCTGCACATCGCTGGTGGCCTGCGCCGGCGGGAACAGTTTTCTCCGCGCCGCGATCAACGGCAGCGGCAGCAGGTTGGCGTAGCTGGCAAACCTCACTTCCAGCCCCGCGGCTCGGAAGAGTGCCACCAAGTCCGGGCGCTTGTAGCGGTGTTTGGTCAGGCAGCTGTCGTCGTGGTAGGACCAGAGCCAGCGGTAGGCCGGCACGTTGACCAGCACCGCGCCGCCGGGCCGCACCACACGCGCGAACTCCCGCAGCGCCTGCGCGTGGTCCTCCACCTGGCAGACCACGTCGGCCGACACCACCGCCTCGAACGCCGCGTCGCCGAACGGCAGCGCCGTGATCGAGCCCGGCACGATCTCCGCCCCCGTGCGTTCGCGGGCCAGCTCGCAGGCGAGCGGCATGAAATCCAATCCCGTGATCCGCCAGCGGGGATTCGCCACGCGCAGCGATTTGATCAGGCCGCCGGTGCCGCAACCGGCGTCGAGCACGCGGGCGGCGGCGGCGGGCTGGAGCCTCGCGAGCCAGTGGGCGATGCGGCGGTTCAGCGCGCGGAAATACCACAGCCGGTCCTCGGTCTCGGCGAGCTTGCGGTATTCGTCCAGTTGCATCGGGCCGGAGAATGTCCGCGCGCCGGCGGCGGCGTGGCGAACAAATTCCGCCGGCGGTTTCCGCGGCTTGCGTCGGCGGCGCGAGCTGGCATCCCGAAGGGCGTGCGCTGGACCTCCTTCCTGCAAAGCCCCGCCGGCCTCGTGCTGCGCGCCGCGCTGACCCTCGGCCTGCTCGGCTGGCTGGCGACCCGCGTGGACTGGGTGGCGCTCGGCGGCCTGAGTGTTCTCGACTGGCGGCTGGTCGTTCCCGCCGTGCTGCTGGCCGGCCTCGCCTACCCGCTGCAGATCCTGCGCTGGCAGGTCTTGCTGCGCGCGCAGGACTTCACCCTGCCCGCCGGCCGGGTGCATGCCGCCAGTTGGTCCGGGTTTTTCTACAATTCCTTCCTGCCGGGTGGCATCGCGGGCGACGCGGTGCGCTTCAACCTGCTCCGACAACACGCGCCGGATCGCAAGACCGCCGCCGCGACCGGGCTGCTCGCCGACCGGCTCGCCGGGCTGGCCGCCCTGTTCGGACTCGCCGCGCTGGCCCTCGCGCGGCACCTCCTCAGCCACGAGGTCGGACGTGACGGCCGGCTGCTGCTGGCGGTGAGCGGCGGCGGATTCGCCTTGTTCGTGCTCGGCGCCGGCCTGCTGCCGCTGACCAAACTCTGGGAACCGGCCGCCACGCGCCTCCTCGGCGGACCTCGCGCGCAAGTCCTGATCGCCGCAGTGCAACCGCTCACCCGTCCGACAGTTGCCCTGCCCTGCTGGCTGCTGAGCGTGGCGGTGTGGCTTGCCGACTTTGCCGCGCTCTGGCTCCTGGCCCGCGCCGTCGGACTCGAAACCGGATTCTGGGGTCTGTCGGCGGCTTCCGCCGGCGCCTACGTCGTGGCATCACTGCCGATCAGCATCGGTGGCCACGGTCTGCGCGAGGGCACGCTTGTCGCGCTGCTCTCCGTGCTCGGCATCGGCTCCGGTCAGGCACCGGCCGTCGCCTTGCTGGCCGTCGGGTTTTTCGCCCTGTCGGTGGGCTGGAGTCTGGTTGGCGGGGCGGTTGCCCTGCTCGATTCCAAACCCAAGTCCGCGGCCGGCTGATCGCGTTCAGCTCACATCCGGTCGAACCGGCTGTGGCCGCGGCCCCCGTCCTTCCGCCCGCGCTGAGCACCCCAATCATGGCGGTCCCGGCCGCGATCCTCCTGACGCCGGTTGCCGTCGTAGCTGCGGCTTTCCGGCAATGCCGGGTTGCCCGTCAGCGGCGTGATGACCGGCGTGGTGGGCGTTTCGTAAACCGGCTTGGGCGAGTCGTAGAGAGTGTAGCTGACCGGCCAGAGGGCGAACTCCTGCTGGTGGTCGTAACGGCTGCGATAGCGCGGATAGTGGTTCACACGGTAATAGACCGGCTCGCGCTCGGCCGCGGCAACGCGCGCCTCGAGTTCACGCAACCGGCGGAATTCGTCATCCCTCCGCGCCTTCTCCTCAAGTTGCTCGCTGAACTTGAGCCGAGCGATCATCAGCGGCTCGGCACACGGCACTCCGGGATAGCGGCGCGAAAAATCTTCCCAGAACGCCACCTGATAGGCGACCGGCGAACTCAGGAAACCCGCATCGGCCAGCTTGCGGTCGCGCAAGGCCGTGCCTTCGGCTAGCGACTGCGAGCGCAGCGCCGCCATCTCGGCCTGCAAACGCTCCTCCCGCGCCGCCAACGCCGCCTGTTCCTCGGGCGAACGCCAATCCAACCGGTTGACGCGGCCTTCGCTCAGCTCGACCGAACCGTGCTCGTAGTAAAGCACCTGCCTGGCGCCCAGCTTCATCTGGCCGTTGGGCTTGCCGAGCGTGGCCCGCACCTCGTCGAGCGTGGCACCGGGCGCGATCTCCGCGGCCGACAATGAAGTGGCCAGCAGGGCAAGCAGGGCGGCGCTCAGGACGGGGGTTCTCATGGCGATTCGGACACCGGCAAGCTACGTTGGTTCACCCGGGAAGCAACCGGTTTTACTTTTTACACGCCCGCAATCCGCATTGAACCGACCCCGCCCATCCGCATGTTCCCGGCCATGCGCATCCGAGTCCTCACCGCCGGCGGCACCATCGACAAAGTCTATTTCGACGACGCCAGCACCTTCAACATCGGCGACCCGCAGGTCGGTCCGCTCTTCAAGGAAGCCAACGTCACCTTCGACTTCGTGGTCGAGTCCGTGATGCAGAAGGACAGCCTGCACATGACCGACGAGGACCGCGCCCTCATCCGTGCGCGCGTGGCCGCCGCCCGGGAAAACCTCATCCTCATCACCCACGGCACCGACACCATGACCGCGACCGCCGCCGCGCTCGCCGGCCTGGCCGACAAGGTCGTCGTGTTCACCGGCTCGATGGTGCCGGCGCGTTTCCGGCAGACCGACGCCTTCTTCAACCTCGGCTGCGCGGTCGGCGCACTGCAGGTGCTGCCGCCCGGCGTTTATATCGCGATGAACGGCCGCGTCTTTCCCGCCGCCGAGGTGAAGAAGAACCGCGCCGAGAGCCGGTTCGAGCCCAAGGCATGAAGAAACCCACCGCGGAGGAACGGAAGCGCATCTGCACCGGCAAGCGTCGCTACCGCACGCAGGGCGACGCCCTTGACGCTGCGCTCTGTGCCGGCGTGGAGCGGCAGCGCTCGGCTTACCGTTGCACCCTGTGCGGAAACTGGCATCTCACCTCGCGCTGATGTCCGCCGCCACGCCGATTCTGTTTCTCCTGCTCCTTGGCGCCGCCGTTGCGACCCGCGCGCAAACGGCCGCCGAGCCGCCGCTGCGCCCCGAGGACACCCCCGCGCTGCCCGCCGAAGAAGTTGCCGAAGAGACCGCCGCCGAACCGGAACCGGCCGAACCCGAGCCCCCTCCGGGCCAGCCGGTCGCCACCTGGCTCGAGGCCCAGGTCGAGTTGCACCGCCGCGGTTTCTCCTGCGGCTCGATCGACGGCGTGCGCGGGATTCAAACCGCCACCGCCCTCACGGCCTGGCAGAAAAACGAGGGCCTGCGCGAAACCGGCGATCTCGACCGCGCCACCAAGGCCGCGCTGCTCATCTCCGCGCCGGCGCTGACCGAATACGCTTTCACCGCCGAAGACAGCGCCGCCACCGCCCCGGTGCCCGACACCTGGCTCGGCAAATCGGAGCTCGCCGCCCTGCGCCACGCCACACCGCTGGAGATGATCGCCGAGCGTTTCCGCGCCAACCCCAAGCTGCTCGTCAAACTCAACCCCGGCGTGGACTGGGACGACCTGCTGCCCGCCACGAAGCTCGTCGTGCCCTCGGCGGAGCCCGTTCTCGCACCCGGCCGGGTCGCCCGCATCCACATTTACCTCGCCGATAAAATCCTCCAGGCCGTGGACGAGACCGGCCGCGTGCTGCTGCACACGCCCGTGAGCATCGCCCGCAACGTCGAGAAGCGCCCCGTCGGCGAACTGCACGTCACGGTCGTCATTCCCGATCCCAACTACACCTTCGATCCCGCCGTGTTCACCGAGGTGCCCGAGGCGCAGGAGCTCGGGCGCAAGCTCGTCATCGCCCCCGGCCCGAACAATCCCGTCGGCGTCGCCTGGATCGGGCTCGACCGCACCGGCTATGGCATCCACGGCACGCCCGACCCCGAGAAGGTCGGCCGCACCGAATCGCACGGCTGCTTCCGCCTCGCCAACTGGGACGCCCGCACCCTGCTCCGCCTCGCCTGGGTCGGCCTGCCCGTGATGGTGGACGAATAGCATTCAGCCTGTGGGCAGCGCGCTTGCGCGCGCCGGCAAGCATCCACGCCGGATATCAAATAACCAATACCGGCGTTCTCAAAACTCCGCATTTGCCCGCCGATGGAACGCGGAATTGAATGCTGCACCCCATGACCCTGTTCCGCTGCGTATTTCTCGGCGCGACCTTTGCCGTCGCGCTCTCCCAATCCGGCTGCAGCACCACTCCGGCAGCCGCCGTGCCTGCAACGCCCGCCACCGGCGGCATCGTCAGTCAGCACGGCCGCCTGCAGGTGAAGGGCAACCGCATCGTCGGTGATCACGGCCGGCCGGTCAGTCTGGCCGGCGTCAGCTTCGGCTGGAGCCAGTGGGAAGCCGCGCGCTTCTATAACGCCGGCACCGTCAACTGGCTCAAGCAGGACTGGCACGCCTCGATCATTCGCGCCGCCCTCGGCCTCCACGCGGAACCCGGCAGCTACGTGCAGAAGCCCGCGGCCAACCGTGCGCGGATCACCGCGGTCGTTGACGCCGCCATCGCCGCCGACCTCTACGTCCTCATCGACTGGCACGATCACCACGCCGAGGACCGCACCGACCTCGCGGTCGCCTTCTTTGCCGACATGGCGAAGCGCTACGGTCACCTGCCCAACGTCATCTACGAAATCTACAACGAGCCGCTCGTCATCTCCTGGCCCGACAAGATCAAGCCCTACGCCGAGAAGGTCATCGCCGCCATCCGCGCCCACGATCCCGACAATCTCATCATCGTTGGCACGCCCCGCTGGTCGCAGGAAGTGGATGCCGCCGCCGCCGACCCGATCAAGGACCCCAACGTCGCCTACACGCTTCATTTCTACGCCGGCACCCACAAGGCGGCCCTTCGCGCCAGGGCCGAGAAGGCGCTCGCCCTCGGCGCCGCGCTCATGGTCACCGAATGGGGCACCTGCAACGCCGACGGCAAGGGTCCGGTGGACGAGGCTTCGGTGCGCGAGTGGATGGACTTCATGCGCCGGCACGAACTCAGCCACTGCAACTGGGGCGTTTACGACAAGCGCGAGACCGCCTCCATCATCCAGCCCCGCGCCCCCGCGAAAGGCGGCTGGAAGGATACCGACCTGACCCCGTCCGGCCGATTCGCCCGCGAGATCGTCCGCGACTGGAAGCAGGACTGATTCCGTTTTTCAAAAGGCCGAGGGTCGAGCTCCCGCGAGACCGCGCGGAATTCCTTTGGCCTTTGGCGGTTTGGCGTTTGGGATTTCCCCTTCCATGCTCCGTCTGCTGCTGCCGCCCAACCTCGAAGCCGCCATCCCGCGCGATGCCATTGCCGTGCAGGTGGAACTCGACCTGTCGGCCCCGCCTGAGGCGGTGCTTTTGCCGGGCCTGGCGGTGTTGCAGCGCCTTGGTGTGAAACCCGCCCCGGCCTCGCTCCTGCAACTGACCCGCGCCCAGCTGCGCGACCTCATCACCGCCCTCGCCGGCCAACCCGTGTTTTTCTACGGCAGCATGCCCGAGGTCCCGCTCGCCTGGCACGGCCGCGAACTCTCCGGCGTAAGCGAGCTGCTGGGGCAGAATATAGACCCTATACGCCCCATAAGCCCCATAGGGCCTATGAAAAAGAGCGCCGCTTCCGCGCCCGCCCGCGCCCGCCCCGAGGAACCCGTCACCCCCCTCCTCATCGACGGCTCCGAACACTTCCTCGCGGTCTCGCTCCCGGCGCGCGGCTCCGCGAACTACGACGCCATCCTCGAGTTCCTGCGCGCGCAGCGCTTCGTGCTCGATCCGCTCAACCGCAAGTGGTGGCTGCGCGACCGGCACCGCGTGCTCAACATTCTGGCCACGCAGGGCCGGCTGCTGCGTGAGGATTTCGGCGCCGAGTTCACCGAGAATTTCCAGCGCAACACCGCTCACCTGCAGGAGGCCGCGGCCTCGGCCGAGATCACGGAGTCCGCCGACGGCTACGACGTGTCACTCGGCCTCAACGCCGGCCGGGCCACCGAGGCCCAGGTGCGCGACGCCGTCGCCAGCGGCCGCGGTTACATCGAGGACGGCAAGGCCATCTACCTGATCGATCAAAACCGCCTCGAAAAACTCCAGGCCGCCCACCGCAAACTGGCCGGCGACCCCTCCGCTGCCGGCGCCGCCGTGCGCCAGCACCGCATCAGCAAGGCGCGCGCCGCCGAGGTGAACGACCTGCTGGAGGAACTCGCCCCGCACTTCCAGGCGCCCGAAACGTGGCGGTTGCGCAGCGCCGCCCTGCGCCACCTCACCACCCTGCCGCCCGCGCCGGTCCCCGCCGCGCTCGACGCGATCCTGCGGCCCTACCAGAAGCTCGGCACCGCGTGGCTCTGGCACCTCTGCCGGCAGAACCTCGGCGGCATCCTCGCCGACGAGATGGGCCTCGGCAAGACGCTGCAGGCGCTGGCACTGTTGGTGGCAAGCAAGGCTTCTTCTGTGGGAGCGAGCTCGCTCGCGACGCGATCCAGTCGCGAGCAAGCTCGCTCCCACAATTCGGATCAACCTTACCCCTCCCTCGTCGTCTGCCCCGCCTCCCTCGTGGAGAACTGGCGCCGCGAGGCCGCCCGCTTCGCCCCGGAACTGAAGGTCTTCGTCCACCACGGCACGCGCCGGCTCGCCGGCAAGGATTTCGCCGCCCACGATCTCGTGCTCACCTCCTACGGCACGCTCGCGCGCGACACCGTGCTGTTCGAGTCGGTCGAGTTCGGCCTCATCCTCGCCGACGAGGCGCAGCACCTGAAGAACCGCCGCACCCAGGCCGCCCAGTCGCTGCGGGCCCTGCGCGGCCGCGGTCGCTTCCTGCTCACCGGCACGCCGCTGGAGAACTCGCTCGACGACCTGCGCTCGCTCTTCGAGTTCCTGATGCCCGGCTTTCTCGCCAAGGTCCCGCCCGGGCTCAAGCGCGACGAGCGCTCCTGGCACGACGAGCAACTGCGCACGCAGACCGCCCCCTACATCCTGCGCCGCACCAAGACGTCCGTCGCCCCCGAGCTGCCCGAGAAGATCGAGCAGACCATTTACTGTGAGCCCACCGCCGCGCAGGCCGCGCTTTACCGCCGGATGCAGGAGGACAGCGAACGCGAGCTGATGGACCTCGCGGCCAAGGGCTCGTCCGAGGGCAACCTCCGCTTCGCCGCCCTCACGCAACTGCTGCGCCTGCGCCAGATCTGCTGCGACCCGCGGCTGGTGCCGGCGGCGCGCGACGCCACCGCCGGCGACTCCGCCAAGCTCGAGGCCTTCCGCGAGCTGCTCGCCGAGAGCATCGACGAGGGCCACCGCATGCTCGTGTTCTCGCAGTTCACCTCCCTGCTCGGCCTGCTGCGCGAGGAACTGGAGGCTCAGGGCGTGCCGTTCTGCTACCTCGACGGCTCCCTCACGCCCAAGGCCCGGCAGGCCGCCGTGGACAAATTTCAGAACGACGCCACGATCCCCGTCTTCCTCATCTCGCTCAAGGCCGGCGGCACCGGCCTCAACCTCACGGGCGCGGATGTCGTCGTGCATTTCGACCCATGGTGGAACCCCGCCGCCGAGGCCCAGGCCACCGACCGCGCGCACCGCATCGGCCAGACCAAGGTCGTCACCAGCTACAAGCTCATCTGCGCCGGCACCGTCGAGGAGAAGGTGCTCGCCCTGCAGGACACCAAGCGCGCGCTCCTCGCCGACGTGTTCGAGGCCAGTGACGCAGCCGCCGCGAAACTCAGCCTCACCGACCTCCGCGAGCTGCTGAAATAGCGGGTCATAGCCAACGCCTGCGGAGGGTCCCGGCTTGCCCGGATTCGTTCCGCGGCAAGACTGCCGCGGCTTCGTCGGGCCAACGAGGCTTCACCCCAACTCCTCCATGAAACGGTTCCTCCGTCCCTGCCTGGCCCTTGCCCTCACTGCACCCGCGCTGTTCGCCGCCGAAAAAATCGACCTCGAACGCGTCACTCCGGTCGCCGCCGACCAACCGATCCCGACCCAGGATTTCTTCCGCCCGCGCGCGCTGGCCCAGCCGATCCTGAACCGCTCGGGCACCCACATCGCGGCCATCGCGACCGCCGACGAGGACAAGCATTTCCTCATGGCCTACGACATCGCGACGTCGAAGGTGAACTCCATCGGGTTCTCGTCCGCGAAGGATATCTACCGGGTTTACTGGCTGGGCGACCGGCGCCTGCTGTTCCAGCTTTCCTCCCGCAAACAGTTCGGCCTCGGCATGGCGGTGACCAGCGTGGACAACCTCAACGACATCTCAGCGCTGCAGCAGTATAACGGATCGAGCCTCGTCTCCATCCCGCTGAAAGACCCGGAGCATCCGCTCATCTGGAACCGGTTCCACCTGGAGACCCGGCGCGACGCGGGCGTCGTCGCAGTGCGCGCGAGCGTGCGCAACCTCCCGATCGTGGACCTCAGCGTCTCGATGAACGACCAGGCTTACATGCAGTCCCACTCAAAGGTGCGCGACAACAACGACCGCACCACCGTCCGGAGCTATCCGCTCCCGCCCGAGCCGAGCGTCACCTACGGCTACATGGCCGACAAGGAAGGGCAGCTCGGCTACGCCTTCACCTCCGCCAACGGCAACCTCGCCATGTTCCGTCTGGAGGGGGAAAAATGGATCGGCTGTCCGGTGAACCTCGAAGAGATCGACCTCATCGACAACGCCAACAATCCCGGCGAGCTCATCGTGCTGGGCCCGGCCGTGGACGGGAAACCGCATCCGCTCCAGCTGATGAACGCCGCCACCGGCCAGCTTGGTGACATCCTGCTGCAGGACACGGCCTATGATTTCAACGGCTGGACCTACAAAAATCCGGCCACGGGCGACGTGCTCGGCGCCGCCTTCCACAAAGGCGGGCCGCGGGTTTACTGGTTCAACGAGCAATACCAGGCGCTCCAGAAAATCCTCGACGGCATGTTCCCCAAGCAGGTGGTCCGCATCATCGGCAGCGACGACAAGCACGCGATCTTCCTCGTCGCGACGTTCTCCGACCGCCAGCCCGTCTCCTACCACTGGGTCAACCTCGTCGAACGCAAGGCCGGCCTGTTCAAGAACTCCGCCCCGTGGATCGATCCGGCCCGCATGCAGCCGATGCAGATCATGCAGTTCAAGACCCGCGACGGTTTCAAGCTGGAGGGCTACCTCACCCTGCCCGCGGGGACCTCCAAGGAAAATCCCGCGCCCCTCGTCGTCCTCTGCCACGGCGGCCCCTGGGCCCGGGACAACTGGGGCTTCAACGGCGAGGTGCAGTTCCTCGCCAACCACGGCTATGCCGTGCTCCAGCCCAACTACCGCGGGTCCACCGGCTCGGTCGGACGCTTCCCCGCCGGCGACAAGTATGACTTCGTCAAGATGCACCACGATATCACCGACGCGGTGAAAACCGTCCTCGGCACCGGTCTGATCGACCGCAGCCGCGTCGGCATCATGGGCGCCTCCTTCGGCGGCTATCTCTCGGTGTCGGGCGTGGCCCATGAACCCGACCTCTACCGCTGCGCCGTCACGAATGCCGGCGTCTTCGACTGGGCGCTGCAGGTCCAGTCCGAGAAATACGACCAATACGACCTGCCCTACTACGGACGCATGATCAAGACGCTCGGCGATCCGCGCGTGGAGACCGCCCGCTACCAGGCCATGTCGCCCATCCACCACGTGGGCAAAATCCGGGTCCCGGTCTTTGTCGCCGGCGGCAAGGACGACCAAACCGTCGAGATCCAGCAGTCCAAGCGGCTGGTGGCCGAATTGGAGAAACACCACGTGACGCACGAAAAGTTCTTCGTCGGCGGCGAAGGCCACGGCATGGCCTTCCTGAAGAACGAGGTCGAGCTCTACGACCAGATCCTCACCTTCCTCGACAAGAACCTGATGCCGAAGCGGTGAGGCGGAGCTCGCGCTCCGCGCGGGCTGGCTCAAAAACCCGCCCGGAGCGCTGGTTCCACCAACAAAAACGGCGTCCTTCGTGACACCGTTACGTTTTGCTTAAACTCAGAGCGCACTCAGCGGTCGTAAACCTTGTCCGCGTTCACCCAGGGCGTGAGCTTCTCGAGCGCGGGCGAGATCGCGCGGCGCAGCGCGAGGAAGTTGATCGAGCCGCTCTCGCGGTAGAGCACCTCGCCCTTCGCGCCGATGAGCAGCGTGTAGGGCAGCTCGCCGTTCCACTCCTTGTCGAACGCCTCGATGAAGGCGTATTTGTCCTTCTCGCCGAAGATCAGGTTTCGGCCGGAGGATTTTTTCTCTTTCAGGAAGTTCAGGACCTTGGCCTCCTCGTCGGGGAACTGCGCGGCGACCGTCACCATCTCGAAGCCGCGGTGACGGAAACGCAGGTTCTGCTCGAGGAGTTCGTCGAACTCCGAAACGCACGGCCCGCACCACGTGGCCCAGAAATTCACCAGCCGCAGCTTGCCGGAGTCGGCGTTGGCGCGCAGGGCCTTGATGCCGGCGACGTCCACCTTTTCCAGCGTGACCGGCTCCCGCGCGACCTTGGCGCGCCAGCGCAGATTGTCCTCCACCTTGTCCTTCCACTTCACGGAGCAGCCGAAGACGCGCGTGGTCTTCACCTCGGGATCCTTGCCGGCCAGCAACGCGTCGAGCGCCGCCCGGGTGTCGTGGGCATTGGCGAGATCCTCGCGCTCCGAGTTGTCAATGCGGCCCTGAAAGCGGAGCCTCCGCTCGGCGTCGAACAGGAACACGTGCGGCGTGGCCACGGCGCCGAACTTGAGCGCGAGCGCCTGCGTCTCGCCGTCATCGAGGTAGGGAAAGTTCCACTGGTGGTCGCGGTGGCGGATGATCATTTCCTCGAAGGAGTCACCGAGGTCGCCGTAGCCCTGCTCGTCGAGCCGGACCGCGGGCGCGTGGTTGGGGTTGATCGCGACGACCGCGACGCCCTTCGGCGCATACTCGGCCGTGATTCGCTTGAGGCGCTCCTCGTAGGCCTGCGCGGTCGGGCAGTGGTTGCAGGTGAAGACGATCGCGAGGATCTTGGCCGACGCGAAGTCGGCGGGCTTGTAGGTCCTGCCGTCCACGCCCGGCAGGCCGAAATCGGGCAGCGGCGCGCCGATGGCCATCACCGGCGGATTTGCCGCTCGGGCGGTAAGCGCGGCACAGACCATCAGGCACAGGGCAAGGAGGAGGCGCAGGGGGCGTGGGGTGATCATCGGCCCCACGGAAACCAGCCTCCCGCGACACGCAAGCGGCCCGTCGGTCTATCGTATTGTCAGGCCGGGGTTGCGCCGCCGCCAAAGTTCGCCACGGTCTGCGCCTATGAAGCGCCTCCTCCCCGTGCTCCTCACCGCCTCGCTCCTGCTCACCGCCCGCGCCGCCGAGCCCACGGCCCCCGCCGACCCCGGCCTCAATCCCAAGGGACGCGCGATTCTCGCGTGGTTCCAGGAACGGCAGGCCTCGCCCAAGCTGCGCCTCGTCTCCGGCCAGTTCGCGGGCTGGAGCGGCACGGCAAGCCTCAACGAACTCGGCAAGATCCACGCCGCCACCGGCCGCTGGCCCGTGGTGATCGGCCTCGACTACTGCGGCTGGAACGAGGGCGAGGCCATGATCGACGTGCGCCAGCCCAACCAGCTCGCCCGCGAATACTGGCAGGCCGGCGGCCTCGTGAACCTCTCCTGGCACGCACCCAATCCCGGCAAACCCAACGGCGGCGGCCTCAAGGAACGCGGCCTCAAGCTCGCCGACGTGCTCAAGCCCGGCCCCATCCACGACCGTTGGATGAAATCCCTCGACGAGGTCGCCGCCGGCCTGCTCGAACTGCAGGCCCAGGGCGTCGTCGTCATCTGGCGTCCGCTGCACGAGATGAACGGCGGATGGTTCTGGTGGGGCGCGCAGGAGCCGGCCGACTTCATCGCGCTCTGGCGCCACATGTTCGACTACTTCACGCACACCAAAAAGCTCCACAACCTCATCTGGGCCTGGGGCCCTAATCACGGCCAAAAGCACGCCGACCTCTATTTCCCCGGCGACGCCTACGCCGACCTCGTCGGCCTCGACGCCTACACCGACCACATCAATCCCGACCAGATCATCGGCTTTGACCGCCTCGCCAAAATCAAAAAACCCGTCGGGCTGACCGAGTTCGGCCCGCACGGCGCCTCGAACCCGCCCGCCGACTACGACTTCCGACGCCTGCTCGACGGCATCGAGAAAAACTTCCCACAGCTCCGCCATTTCCTCGTCTGGAACGAAAAGTGGAACCCCGCCGAGAACCGTTTCGCGAAGGAGTTCTACAACGACCCGCGCGTCATCACCCGCGACCAGCTCCCCCCCGCTCTCGCCGGCAACTGAACCCCTCCGTGCGCCCCCGCCTTGCGGGAGCCCGCCCGCCAAAGTTCGTAATACGAACTTTCAGGAATCTCCCCCTACAGAAACCGGAATCCAAAGTTCGTATTACGAACTTTGGGCTTGGCCGATGGCCGCTTGCGCAACGGCGCATTGTCGCCATCCTCTCTCTTCATGAAAGCCTTAGCCGTTCTCATTGCTTCCGTCCTTGTGCTCACCGCGTCGCTCACCGCCGCGCCGGCGAAGGGGCCCGAGCCGCTCCGCGTCGCCCAGGGCGAGACCGTGCAGCTCTCCGACTACCTCGTCCCCGGCAAGACCGTGATCTTCGACTTCACCAGCAAATACTGCCCGCCCTGCCGCGTCTATGACGAACCCCTGCACAAACTCCACGCCGGTCGCGCTGACATCGTTGTCGTGAAGGTCGATATCAACCGACCGGGTGTGTCCCGGATCGACTGGGAATCACCGGTCGCCAAGCAATTCGGCCTTCGGTCCATCCCGCAGTTCAAGGTCTATGGCCCCGACGGCAAGCTCGTGGCCGAGGACAAGATCGCGATGGGCGCCAACGGCCAGCCGGTGCGCGAGACGCCCGCCCGTCAGCTGGTTGACCAGTGGATCCGTCAGGCCAACTGACACGCTTGATGAACAAGTTTCTCCGCTCCGTCCTTCTCGCCACGCTCATCGGAGCCACGGCCGGTGCCGAAGTCCCCGCCGACTACGTCCAGTCCGTCGAGCAATGGCGCGCCGGCCGCCTCGAACGTCTCACGCGCGCCGACGGCTGGCTCGCCCTCATCGGCCGTCATCCGCTGGAGATCGGCGTCTGGTCCGTCGGCTCCGCGCCGGGCAACGCCATCCGGCTCGCCGCCGGTCCCGCGCAGCTTGGCACCATCACCCGCACGGGCGACAACACGATCACTTTCGCCCTGGCCGACGGCGTGGAAGCCGCCATCGACGGCACCAGCGAGCGCACCGCGCCCCTCCTCCACAGCCGCGACGCCAAGCCCACCTACGTGCGCGCCGGCACGATCAACTTCTACATCCTCGAGCAGGGCGGACGATTTTTTCTGCGCGTGCGCGACAGCGAATCCGCCCGCCGCAAAAACTTTGCCGGCCTCGACAACTATCCCGTGGACCCGAAGTGGCGCATCGAGGCGGCGTGGGTGCCCTTTGAAACACCGCGCCAGTTGCCCATCACCAATGTCGTCGGCCTCACCCAGGACGCCGCCTGCCCGGGCAAGGCCGTGTTCACGCTCAACGGCCGCACCCACGAGCTTCTGCCCCTCCAAGATGCGCCCGGCGACGATCTGTTTTTCATCCTGACCGACACCACCGCCGGCGAAGAGACCTACGAAGCCAGCCGCTTTCTCTACGCCTCGCCGCCGCAGGACGGAAAGGTGATCCTCGATTTCAACCGCCTCTACAACCCGCCCTGTGCGTTCACGCCCTTCACCACCTGCCCGCTGCCGCCCAAGGAGAACGTGCTGCCCATCGCCGTGAAGGCGGGTGAGAAGAAATATCGCGGGCCGCAGCCCTGAAGAACGCCAATCCGCGCGAAGCGTTTGCCAGCAGATGCGCCGGACTGCGGCTTGACCGGAGCCCGCTCCGGGCGGATGATGCGGCCACGCCCCGGACGTCAGCCCGGCCCCAAAAACCCTCGACCCCGTTCCTCCCATGAACTGGAAGATTGAGATCACGGAACCGCACAGCGGCGAACTCGGCGAAGCCATCAAGCACGAAGACCACGGCTTCGCCATGGAAGAATACAGCTACGAACCCGGCCACAAGATCGAGGTGTTCGTCCACGACACCTCGGACCCGCAGTGGCACATTTTCACGGACCTCGACTCGGGGCACCGTTTCAAGATCCCCCCGCAACGCTACCGGCAGATCGCCTGACGGCGACGCGGTTGTGGGCCAGCGCGCTACCCACAAATAATTTTCACCCTTTCGGGGGCACGCCGTGGTGCGCCTTGTGCGCTTCGTAGGCCGCGGTGTCGGCGAGCATCGCATCGATGGTCGCGGCCAGCGGCTCGATCCGCACGAGGCCGGAGAACACGGCCTTGTCGCCGATGGCGTCGGTCAGCACAAAGGCCGGCCGTTGCGAGATCTGGTGGGCGTGAAAATCCGCCGTGCTCGTCGCCACGCGGTCCTTAACGACATTCGACTCGGCGGCCTTGAGCAGCTTCTTCGGGTCGATCTTGCCCTGCCCTGAGCCCGTCGAATGGGCCGCCTTCGCCGCGACCTTCACCGCCGTGGTGAGATCGCCGACCTTCGCGCCTTCGCGCAGCGCGGCGTGGGCGAGCGCGAGGCGGATCTCGTCACCGTTGAAACCGAAATCCCGCGCCGCCTCGGCGACAAGGTTGGGCGCCTCGTAGCGGCCCTTGCGCTCCGCTTCGAACCAGCCGGAGCTGAGCATGTAGGGCGAGTGCATCACCGTGCCGCCGCTGCGCCGGTAGAACCAGTCGCACTGCGCCTGGGAGACCGGGAAATCGCCGGGATTCATGAGGGCGATCCGCCACTCGAACTCCACGCGACCGGCGTAGCGGGTCTTCAGCTCCGACCAGACCGGCTCCACCCAATGGCACCAGGACGACAACACCTCGAGGTAATAGGTAACCTTCATGCGGGGGCAATAGTTCGTCCTGCTCCCGGGGAACGTCAATCTCTCGTCCGTTCACTCCTAGCACACATGCACGCAAAACTGTCCTGCACGCCGGTCCGCCCCCTGGCAGGGCGTCCCGATCAGCCCCGAGGCAAGCCGGAGCTTCGGCGGCATCCAAAACCGCATTCAAAAGCCTGAGCAGCTCGGCACCGAAAACGCCCCCGCCGCACAGGAACAAAGTCAGGGCATCGGCCAGATCACCGGCGCCGTCCCCCAGCTGGACAAGGCACGCAGGGCAACGCCAGCAACGCCGCTGAGCCCACCGGCGCCAAGAACTCAAAGCCCAGGCGGAAAGCCTCCCGGAGTTTTCGTTTCTATCCGGCGCGAAGCGAGCCTGCCTTTGAAATCCGGCCGCGGAAAGATTCGCGGCTCAGTCATTCTTGAACAGGCCCTTGATGGCGTCGCCGGCCTGTTTCGCCGCCTCCTTGGCCTTCTCGACACTCATGGCTCCGGCGGTGCCACCGGTCTGCGTGAGCGCGTTTGCCGTGCCAGTCGCGATGCTGCCCAGCACCTTGCCCATGATCTCGGTGGCCAGTTCGTCGGCCGTGATGCCGTCCTTGTCCACCCCGAGATCGTCCAGGCTCACGGGCGGCAGCGGCACGGCCAGCGCGCTCGCGCCCACCCCGACGGTCGCCTGCGCGTTGGTCAGGCGAAATTTCTTCACGACAAACTTCACGGGCTTGCCTTCCTTCGTCGCGGCCGGCTTGTCGCCGCCCCCCGAGAAATTCTCGATGTTCTTGAGCAGGTCCTTGATGTTGCTGGAGACGATCTTCGTCTCGTAGTTGAAGACCGGGGCGTCGATCGAGATTTCGTTGATCACGACAGGGTCGCCGAAGATGGACAGCGGCTGGATGTCCACATGCACCTTGCCCAGGGAAAAGGCGTTGCCGTCGCTCCAGCCCTTGGGATTGCCGACGGTGAGTCCGGAAAGCGTGCCCGAGCCGGTCAGCGGCGACAGGTGCGCGCCCGCCAGCTCGACCTTGGTCTGCGTGAGCTTGGGTCCGAAGCTGTTCACGCCGGACTTCACGATGGAGCCCAGGAAATGGGCGACGCCGAGGTAGGCCGCGATGAGGACGATCAGGCCGCCAAGCCCGAGGATGAGGAGCACTTTTTTCATGGGGGAGCAGGAGACTTGCCCCACCCCTACCCGGTTCCACCGAACGGGCAAGCCGCTATGCCGCAGCGGGCCGCCAGGCGGCCAGCTTGCGCCGGATGTGCCCGGTCTCGGCGGCGACCCGCCGGAGAACCGGCACCCAGTCAAAGCCGGGTTGCTGCGCGACGATCACGTGGGCGGATTCCAGCTCGCTGAGCTCCTCGGCCAGACGCCGCGCGCCCAGATTGGCCGCCGCGCCCTTGAGCGCATTGAGGCGGATGCCGACGTTCGCTTCGCGAAATTTCTCCGGCGCGGCCGTCAGTTCCGCGATGAGCTTTTCCATCTCGGTCTGCACGCCTTCCAGCAGCTGCCCGATCTGGCCGGTCTCCAGCCCGAGGCGTTCCGACACCTTGGCCACCGGCTCGATGCGGCAGCCTTCCCCGCGATCGGCCACGGCCCGGTAAACCTGCCGGATGATGTGTTCGCGCTTGTAAGGCTTGGTGATGTAGTGGCTGACGGCCAGCAGCGAGGCCTGCTCCACGGAGCCGCGATCGTTAAGCGCGGTGCAAAACATGATGGGCTGGTCTTCAAAACGCGGGTCATCCCGCATGCGCGCCGCCAGCTGGAGGCCGTTGAGCTCGGGCATCATGATGTCGAGGATGCAAAGGTCGAACGCCGGCGACGACTCCAGCAGGCGCCACGCTTCGGCGCCGTTGCCGGAGATCACAACCTCGCAGCCGGGTTCCTTCTCCAGCATCATGCGGAGAATCAATTGGGAATAGGGATCATCTTCGGCGATGAGGATGCGCATGGAGTTTGGGCCTGTGCCCCACTCATCGTCACAAATGCGACCGGATTGAAATCAGCCGCTCCGAGAAAAATCCTGTTAAACCCATCCGCCCCTGTGCCGATGGACAGTCGGGGCAATCTCCCCGTGCCTGCGGTCATTTTCAGCATCCCGCCGATCGCGGTGGCACAACCCCACCCCGGGGAATCAATCGGCGGCTGTATCTTGGTGGTGGACGACGACGCCATCGCGAGGGCGGTGCTGGAGAATCGTCTGGCGGCGCACGGCCACCGCGTGGTCTGCGTGTAGGGTCCCGGCCCCGCCGCAGCGGCCCTGGCCCGCGACGAGTTTGACCTGATCCTCAGCGACATTTACATGTCCGGCAACCACCGCCTCGATTGGATAGAGGCCCTGGTTTCCCGCCACTGTCCCGCAGCGATCCTGCACATGGCGGGCAAGCCCCCAAATGGAAAGGCGGGCCGGGGTGGCCGACCTGCCGGTCGCAGGCAAAAACTTTAAGCCCATGGACTGGTCCGTGCTCGCCGAGCGCATCCGGCAGACACCCCTCGTATCCGCCGGTCTTCGTGTTAGAGTAGGCCGCGGATCAGCCGGGGTGGCGCAAGGTATCCGCTTTCCGGACTGTCCCGCACGCGGGTGTTTGCCGTGCCTGCCCCGCGCGCCCATTCCCTTCGCACCCCACCCCATGTCCGCCTCCGCGCTGGTCCAGCTCTGCGTCTTCCTCGGTCTCACGGGCCTCGTCGGCCTCATCACCTGGCTGCAATGCCGGCGCGTCGTGCGCAGCGGCGACGAGGTGCGCGACCAGTTCCTCGCCGGCGGCGGGCTGAGCTGGGTGTTCATCGCCGGCTCGCTCACGCTGACCAACATCAGCACCGACACGCTCGTCGGTTGGAACGGCAACCAGCTGTTGCTCGTGCTTTGCTGGGAACTGGCCGGCGTGCCCGGGCTCATCCTCCTCGCGAAGGTCTTCGTGCCGCTCTACTACAAATACAACTGCACCACGGTCACCGAGCTGCTCGAGCGGCGCTACGGCGGCAACAAGCACATCCGCGCGACGGTCGGCGGCATTTTCCTGCTCGGGAGCGTGCTGATCTTCCTGCCCGCGATGCTCTACACCAGCTCGCTGCTGATGAAATCGCTCTTCTCGCTCGACGTGCCGCT
>JAUPWC010000180.1 GCA_030916665.1 Verrucomicrobiota bacterium | reverse complement strand
GCCGCCAACGCCGCATCCAACGCACTGCCCGAACTGTTCCAGCCGGAACAAGCCGAAGCCGACTTCGTGAAGATCGCCGGCCGCCTCGGTGTCTGGATCGACTAATGCCGGCCCTGCCGCTGCCCGCCGCTGCTGTCGAACTCGGAATATCCGAGCCGACGCTGCGCCGCTGGCTGCGGCAGGGCGCGCCGGTAACGCGCCAGGGCCGGCGCGGCCGCGGGCGGGTGGCATTGGTCGACCCGGTAGCGGTGCGCCGCTGGCGGGCGCCTGGTAAAGCCGCAGGCATCGATGCGCAGGTACTCGCCGCCGAACTTCCCGAACTGCTGGCCGCCGCTGTTTGGCAAACCTTCGTGACGATCACCGGCCCGCACAAGCGCCCCTGCGCCGGCGAATTGGCCGCGGCCTGGTTCGTGATGACTCACGCCGCCCTGGACCGACTCCGCGAGCATGACGCGGCCGTGCCCGAACTGGCCGCGCTGCCCGAGTCAATCGCCCGCCTACAGAAAATTGCGCACCGATGATCGATTTTGAGCGACCTCGGCAGAGTGGAACCAGTTTCACACGAGGTGCCACATGGATTCCCTGAGTCGAGTCGCGATCACCCGAGCGCAGGCCGCGCTCGCCATGGCGAGCCGTAGCGCGCCCACGCCCGAACGGTTCCCGCTGGTCGACCTGGTGCGCAAGGCGCTCGGCGATACCGTCGAACTGCCCGAGCGCTGCTTTGCCGAAAACGCCAAGTGGGCCGCCCGCGGTCACGCCCCGGCTCGCGGCGGCTTCCGCGTTTCGCCCGACGAGTTTTTGACTCGCGACCTCACCACCGCGACCGGCACCGGCACCAGCAACGCCGGCTATCTGCTCGGCTCGAGTCGGCCGCTGCTGGTTCCTGAATTGGGCGTGAGTCCGGTCGTGAGTCTTGCCGGCGCGCAGACCATCCAACTCGACACGGCCGCCGCGCTGCCGTACCTGTCGGCCGGCGCCACCGCGCACTGGTGCAGCGAAAACACCGCGCCGACGCAGAGCGCAACCACGGTCGGTTTGCGCGCCTTGACCCCGTTCACGCTGAGCGCCTTCATCGATGTCGGCCACCGGCTGCGGCTACAGTCAGCCTTCGCGCTCGACACGATCCTGCGGCAGCACCTGGGCCGGGCGCTCGCCCGCGCACTCGATACCGCCGCCTTGGGCGCTGGCGCGACGAACGCCCCGACCGGCCTCGCCGGAATGTCGGGCGTCGGCTCGGTATCCCTCGGCAGTTCCGGCGCACTCACCCGCGCCCAGCTCGCCGCCCTGGTGAAAGACGTTACCGACGCAAACGCCCTCGACGCTACTTCGCGGGCCTGCTTCGTCATCCCGTCCGCGGTCGCGGCGAAGGCTTACCGCACCGTCACCGCGGATAGCGGCCAGTTCTTGTTCAGACCCGAGACGGCCATCACCGGCCGCCTGGGCGACTGGCCCTGCTTCGTGAGTGACGCCGCGCCGGCCGGTACGGTCATTTTCGGCGACTTCGCGCAGTTGTTCTTGGTTCACTTCGGGCCGCTGGAAATCTTGACGGACATCTACAGCGGCGCAAAGACCGGCAACGTGAGGTTGACCTGCTTCCTCGATGTCGCGATTCAGGCCGGCCAGGTTGAAGCCTTCTCCATGGCGAGCGGAGTCAGCACGGCATGAACCACCTTCAACGCGAGCCGAAGCCTTTACCGATGACCTGGCACCGGGTCCGCATTCGGGCTACCACGCTCGGTTTTCAGTATCGCCACCGGAGCGGCGAGATGCTCGTTGCACGGCCCGGTGACGTGCTGGACATCGACCGCGACAGCCTCGAATCGAGGCCGCGGGATATTGAGCGATTGTGATTGGGTTGGATTCGATGGGTTCATTTGCGGCCAGCCGGCGGTGCCGAAACAACACCGGCAGCTGACGGGATTCTCCTAGTCCTGAGTCAGCCGATTTGCCCCCACGTTACGGGGGCAGTGCCAGGAGACACACAATGCCGAAAGCGAAACCGACCACCCGCGCCGCGCCGAAAGTCACCTATGACGCCCGCACCAAGAGCGCCGTGATTTTTTGGGAAGGTCGCGAAACGACCGTTCGCAACTGCACCCGCGAATCGGCCCGCAAGCTCGCCGATCGCATGGCGCAACACGCCTCGCCCACTGGCCTGCTCTACACCCGCCCGATTGGCCTTGGAGTGACGCGGTGAGCGTCCGCAAGTTCGACGCAATCAGGGCCGGCTACGCCCTCGAGGCCGTGCTACTCGTCGTCACGCTGGCCCTGTGCGCCGTGGGGATAGCGGCCTGCTACGCCTGACCGCCGGCCGACGTTGCGATCGCACCTAAAGGTCGGTTCGCACGCCGAACTTACCCAGGCGCAGCACGGCGGCGCGCAGCAGCACCAGTGCGCTGCTGGCGATGTCGATACGGCCAGAGGTAACGGCCGCGTCCAGCGCCGCCTCCGCAGTCCGTAGGTGGCTCATCGTGTCGATCACGATGCGTACATTGTTGCGATCCGCGTCCTTCGTTTTCATGGCGATCCTCCCGGCCGTGAATCGGCCAGCGACGACGCTATCAGACCCTCGGGACAGCATGCTGGACGACGCTGCAAACGATCCCCAGGGCGACATCGGGATCGCGGCGTCGGGGCGCTGTAGGGGCGGGAAAGGCGATTTGCCGGCCAGCTTTTTACGTACGATTTACGTACAAGGCCGGCCGGGGTTCGCTAAGTCTTTGATTTCTGGTGGGCGGTACAGGATTTGAACCTGTGACCCCTGCCGTGTGAATGCAAATAATGGGTATTTTTCGGCCTTCACAGAATCCGTAAGTGCTTGAAATAGCAGAAAACACGCTGAATGGCGT
>JAUPWC010000179.1 GCA_030916665.1 Verrucomicrobiota bacterium | reverse complement strand
GACGCCTGGCTGACCAAGACCCCGGCCGAGCTCCACGCCTACGCCGAGGAACGCGGCATCAAGCTCGACAAGCGGCTGAAGGACGCGGACAAGATCCGCGCCGCCATCGACGCGGCGACCGCGGGCTGACATGGGCACGCGCACCGTCCAGAGCATCCTCGATCGCGCCTGGACGAAGGCGCTCGACCAGGGGATCAACAAGCGCTGGCCCGAGGCCGAGGGCATCCTGTGGTGCGCCGACGCGCAGATGGCCGCGGTCAACCTCGTGCCGCGCGCCTACACGCAGATCGCGCTGGTGACGCCCGTCGCCGGCACGCGGCAGACGCTGGCGGGCCTGGGTCTGACCCGCGGCCTGCAGCCCATCGACATCCCGCACAACGTCGCGGCCACGACCGAATCACCGGCCGCGCCCGTGACCAAGGTCAAGCGGGCGTTTCTGGACGACTACGTGCCGACGTGGCACCTGGCGACCGGGACCGTGGCCGAGCACTGGATGACGGATGAGGAAGACCCCAAGGCCTTCTACATCTACCCGGCCATCAGCGGCGGCGGGCGCCTGCGCCTGATCTACGCGGCCATGCCGACCGACCTGGCCGAGACGACCGATGTCATCGCGCTGGACGACATCTACGCCGAGGCGATGCAGAACTACGTCCTGCATTGCTTCTTCGCCAAAGACCTCACCTCGATCAAGAGCGCGCAGATGGCGCAGATGTTCTACACGCTGTTCGAGCGTGCGCTGGGCATCCGCGATCAGAAGCTCTCGATGACCGAGGCCAAGAGCAACGCCAAGCAACAAGGGGCCTGACATGGGACTCGTCCGACACAGAGGGGTCCTGCGGGACTCGGCCGGCAACGGCGTCAACACCGCCACCGTCACCGTCACCGTGTCCGCTTCGGGCGCCGCGGCATCGCTGTACACCGACAAGGATGGGGTCTACCCGACAGTCGGCAACGTGGTGCTGACCGACGAAGTGGGCCGCTTCTGGTTCTATCTCGCCGAAGGCACCTACGACCTGACCTACACCAAGGCAGGCGTGGCGCTGGGCAGCGATGTCGACGTGCCGGTGGTCGACCCGATGCTGTTCGAGGAAGTCAGCCTCAAGAAATTCAACCTGCAGAGCTCAGGGAACAACACGACGGCAATTCAGGCCGCGCTGGACGCGGCGGCGGCCGACTACCTGTGCCTGGTGGTGCCGCCCGGGATTTGGGAGGCCACCCAACTCCTGATCTCGGGGAACATGCGCATCCGCGGCCACGAGCCACGATTCAGCGCCTTCAAGCAACGCGCCAGCACGAACGCCAACTTCATCATCGTGGCGCATACGGTGGTGCAGAACCCGATCATCGAGAACCTGACCATCGACGGCAACCGGCTGAACAACAGCGCCGGTGATGCCCTGCACATCGAAGACCACGCCGAGCCCGACGCCACGGTGACCTATGGTTTCAGCGTCGTGCTGCGCAACAGCTACGTGCAGAACGCGGCGGGGCTTTGCATGTACATCGGCGCGAACCGCAACATGGGGCATATCGAGAACACGGAATTCAAGCGCGGCGCGACCGGCTTGATGACGATGGACGAGGCATCGGATTGGCGCTTCGACTCGGGGCGGTTCGGATTCCCGATTTCCGGCAGCGCTGTCATCGTCGGCAACGGCGCTGACAACGTGTTCGAGAAGTGTTCGGCGTTCGGCGCCATCGACGCGCCTTGCGTGCAATTCAATGGCACCAGCAGCAGCCCGACGAAGTGGCTTGGCGGCACGATCAACTACAACCAGCGCGAGGGCCTGCGAATCCAGGGGCCCAGCGGCATCGCCCGCGCGATCCCGCACCAGATCGCGAATACGTGGTTCGCCGAGAACGGCCTGGCCACGGACAACACCTACTCGCACATCAAGTGCACCGACGTGGCGGCCGTCATCCTGAGCGGCAACTCGTTCCGCTACAGCGGCACCGGCAACAAGGTCAAGTACCTGCTGGAGACTTCCGGCGTCGTGGGTCACATGCAGTGGGTGGCGAACAGCTGGGACCAGACCTCGGCACCCTACGGTACGGCCATCAGCAACACGCCCGAACTGCTGCGTGCGCGACTGGAAGCACTGGCGGTCGAGGGCACCACCTACCTCGGCGCGGCGACCAACGACCTGACGGCCAACAGCCTGCGCGTTCCGCAGGGCGTCAGCGGCGGCAACTACGTGCAGGTCCAGGGCCGGGCTTCAGGCACCGGGCCCGATGTGACGGCGCAGGGCGTGGACCCGACCAGCGCGCTTCGACTCAGCGCCAAGGGCGGCAGCGCGGTCGAGGTGTGGACGAACAGCCTGGCGAGCCGCGTGGCCCGCTTCATGCCGATCACCAGTGCCGTGAACCGGCTGGACATCTACCCGGGCGCCACGACAAACGCTGTGCGGCTCGTGGCGGCCGGCGAGGCGAACATCAACCTGTCGCTGGAGCCAGCGGGCACGACGGGCTGTATCAGCGTGCCGACCGATGGCCTGCGCAACTACGCCGACGACGCCGCAGCGGCATCGGGTGGCGTGCCCGTGCGCGGGCTGTACCACACCAGCGGCGCCGTGAAGATCAGGCTGGCGTGATGGAAACCGACCGCCCCGACCTGTGGCCCGAGGACGTGCCGATGTGGCTGCAGCCCAAGCCGGCACAGCCGACACCGAGCGATGACAAGGAGCCCGCCAAGTGACCGATACCGTCGTGACTTCGGGCGTCACGCCCTGGGCGCAGATGATCCCCGAGGCCCTGGCCCTAGTGCCGGAGTGCCCCAACCCGATCATCCGCGACGCGCTGCACAAGGCCATGCGCGAGTTCTTCAGCACGTCGCGCGCCTGGCGCGGCAAGCAGTTGACGCTTCTGACCACGGTCGCCTCGCAGGAGTCCTACGACGCCAACCCGCCGGCCAATGCCGAGGTGGCGCAGGTCATGTCCTGCTACCGCGGCACCGAAGAGATCGAGTGCGAGGTTCCGGGCGAGGAAGACGACTTCTACCCGGCCGAGACGGGCAGCGACTACCGCATCAGCGTGTCCGATGATGGCCTGTACTACGAACTGCACCCGGCGCCAGCCAGTGCAGGCGAAGTGCTGAAGGGCTCTGTCGCCTACACCCTGGCCGAGAACGCAACTGGCGTGCCGACGTGGGTCTACCGCGAGCACCGCTACGCCATTGCCTGCGGGGCCGCGGCGCACCTCGTCGCGCAGCCTGGCAAGCCCTGGACCGACCGCGAGGCCTACAAGGCGCACCGCGACACCTTCGAGGCCGCCATCAGAGACGCCAGCAACGCCGCCGGGCCGGTGCGCCGCCGGCCGCTTCGCGTGACGCCGTACTGACATGCTGCTGATCGACCTGCGTTCGATGAAGGCGGCGAATGCCTCCATCAACCCCAAACTGCTGCCCGCCGGCATCGGCGCGGACGCGAGAAACCTGGACATCAGCCAAGGCGACTTCCGAGGCATGCGCGGCGCGCTGCTGGCGCACACGCTGACCGGCCTGGGCTCGCAGATGGCCAGCATCTACCGCATGGGCCGCGACACGCCGAGCGACACCGCGTACTGGCTGGCCACGGCCGCGGATGCCGACTACGCGCGTTCGATGCAGGCCAGCGACACCACCGAACGCACCTACCGAACCGGAGCGGGCACGGCGCCGGTCTACACCGACAACACCTACCTGGGAACCGCGCCCTATCCGACCGGGGTTGTGGCCCTGGGCGTGCCGGCGCCGACCGGCGGGATGACGCTGACGCTTGGAACGCCTGGCACCGGGCCCGACGAGACGCGGACCTACACGCAGACCTTCTTGCGCGCGAACCTGGACGAGAGTGCACCGGATACCACGGCGGCCAGCATCGTCGTGCCGGGTGGCTCGACGGTGAACATCAGCGCGCTTCCCGCGGCTCCCAGCGGCACGCACGGCATCACGCTGCGGCGCATCTACGTGAGCACCGGAACCACGGAGTTCCAGCGCATCGCCTCGCAGGCCGTGGCCACCACTACCGCCACCGACGACGGCGTGACGCGCGGCGACATCCTGCAGACCGGCGGCAGCACCACGAAACCGGCCTGGCTGACGCCGCCCGATGCGGGTTTCGGCATCCTGCCGCTGTGGAGCGGCATGCACGGCATGCTGGAGGCCAAGTCCTACCGGGTGTGCGTGCAGTTCAACCCGCATGCGTGGCCCGTGGAGTACCGGCGCCAGGTGCCCGACACCATCGTGGGCAGCGCAGCGTGGGGCGAGAACTGGCTTCTGGCGACCACGGGCCTGCCGATGGTGGTCAACGGCACGAGCCCGGCCGGCATGATCGCGCGGCCGATCGTGGGCTTCAAGCAGGCATGCGTGGCCAAGCGCAGCGTCAAGGGCGTCGGGCACGGTGTCTGCTGGGCCAGCAACGACGGCTTGGCCTACCACGGCCAACTCGGCACCAAGATCCTGACCTCGGGCATCCTCACGAAAGCGCAGTGGCGGGCCCTGGTGCCCAGCAGCATCATCGGCGCGTCGTGGGGGCGGTGGTACATCGGCTTCTACAACGACGGAACCACGCGCGGCAGCTTCATGCTCGATACGGTGGATCCCGCCGGGATCATCTGGACCGACGTGGAGGGCTACGGGGTCTTCGAGGACAGCATCAGCGAGACGCTGTACGTGCTGGGCGCCGGAAACATCATCAGCAAGTGGGACTACGGCACCCAGCTGGAGGCCACCTACAAGAGCGCGGTCTACCCGATCCCGACCGAGGCCAATGCCGGCTGCGTGCGGATCATCGCCAGCACTTACCCGGTGCGCTTCTCGCTGTGGGCCGACGACGAGATCATCACCTACCAGATGGAGGTGTTCGACGACGAGCCCGTGCGCCTACCCGGCGGCTATGTCGCGCGGACCTTCCAGGCCCAGGTGAACGCCAAGGGCCCGGTCGAAGGCGTCTTCGTGGCCGAAGAGTTCGCGGACCTGCCGTGAGCGACGAGGTAGCACTTCCCCCGCTGCCGAGCCCCAGCGCGGGGCCGGATGAACTGCGCGAGGCGCTGCGCTCGCTGATCCTGTGGGCCCAGGCGCGCGAGCCGCTGGCCGATGGCGAGAGCCTGGACAAGTTCACGACCAACCGGGCGCTGGTCGGCATCGACCTGCTGGCGTACAGCACGGGCAGCGGCGGCAGTGCCTACCTGCCGGGCCCCGGCACGGGTGGTGGCACCTACGTCCCGCCGGACTACGAGAGCGACTACACGCCGCCGACGCCCATCTCCGGGCTCGCCGTGTCGGCCGGCATCGACTTCTTCCTGGTGGAGTTCGACGCCCCGACCTACACCCAGGGCGGTGGCAACGCCTACACCGACATCTATGCGGCGAACTACGCCGGCACTGGCCCGCTGCCCACGTTCGGCAGCGCGGTGCCGGTCTACCGGTGCATGGGGGCCCTGAACATCGCGGCCATCCCGGCGCAACCCGGGCAGACAACGCACTTTTGGGCCGGCGCGGTGACGCGCAGCAACCCGGCCACGCGCCAGGTCGACGGCAGCGGGCCCACGGGCGGCACCAACGGCGTCAGCGCTACGACGGGCGTGGACGTGACCTCCATGCTCGACGTGCTTACCGCGGCGGCCGAGGGTGGCGGTCCCTACAGCAAGATCAGTTTCCGGGCCGACCTGTTCTACATCGGCAACTCGGCGGGCACCTACTCGGAGATCCCGTTCTACGTCGCCACGACGAGCTTCACGCAGGGCGGGCTGACGGTGGGCCCCGGCGTCTACATGCGCAACGCCTTCATCGCGGACGGCACGATCAGCAACGCGATGATCGGGAACTTGGTGGTGACGAACGCCAAGATCGCCGACATGAGCGTGGCCAAGCTGACGGCCGGCAGCATCGCGGTGGGCGAGTACATCCAGAGCACGGGCTTCGTGACCACGGTCAGCGGATTCAAGATCGACGGCGCCGGCAACGCTGAGTTCAACGGCATCGTGGCGCGCGGCAACATCTACGCCCCTGCTGCGCTGATCCAGGGCCTGCTGACGGCGGCGCAGATCAACGCCGAGGGACTGACGATCAAGAACACGGCCGGCGACATCCTGCTGTACGCCGGGGCCGGCGCAACGCCACCCTGGGTTGTGAACATCGCATCGGTCGGTGGCGAGATCGAGCTCACCGAGCCGTCCACCGACACCAACACAGCCGAACTGCGCTCGATCAAGGCCGGTGACGGCATGAACATCAGCGTGGATGCTGGCGTGCTGACCTTCACGTCCAAGAGCAGCGACGACAGCGCCATCCGTTTGGCCGCCGACGTGACGCGCTCCAGCACCACGCCGGCCGACGTGACGGGCATGCTGCTGACGCTGGAGGCCAGCGCCTCGTACCGCATCGAGGGCACGCTGATGTACCGATCGGCTGCGGCAACTACGGGCCTGGTGTTCGCGGCCACGCTGCCGAGCAGCGCGCAGGCCACGATCCGGGTGCATGCCAACGTCACGCAGACCACCACGGAAAGCCACGTCCTGCACATCCCGACCGGCGGTGCGACGGGCAGCGTGGCTTTCAGCGCGACCTGGGCAGCAGACCCGACAGCGCCTACTGCGTTCGATGCCGCGTTCGACACGATCTGCAGCGTGGAGGGGATCATCACCACGGGCGCCGACGTGGGCAGCTTCCAGCTTGGATTCGCCAGCGAGGTGGCTGCATCGACGGTGACGCTTCGCGCCGGGAGCGTGCTGCTTGTCGAGCGCGTGCGGATGGAAACCATCACCGGCACCTTCAGCTTGGCAGGCTCGCCAGGGTTTGCCGCCACCTACACCGCAGAGTCCATTCGGACGAACGCGAAGCCAAGTTCGGCGGGCCTGAAGATCACGCTGGACGAAGCGGGCGCGTGGACGGTAACGCGCTTCGGCCTGGTGGTCACGGGTTCGGGTACGCCGACATCGGGGTCATGGTCTTCGCCTACCGGAAGCGGGGCAGGCTCGCAGTGGCAAGTGATGTTCGAGACGACGGCAACGACGACGGGCGACGCCTACATCAGCAACGAGGCCTCAAGCTACCAATCGCTCACGTCTCCGCGCAACTACAGCGCCGTGGTCTACGCTGACTCGGGTGCACCAGGGATGGTCGATGTCGTGACCGTGGCTATCAAGCTGCGCAACGCGGCCAGCGGCGCCGTGACCACGCTTGCCACTGTCGACCTGGACCTCGAAGCCTCCACAACTTGAGGCGCCTATGCGGTTCTGGACGCTTCAGGTGCTGCTGGCGCTCGACCAGCTGCTAAACACCGTCCTGGGCGGCTGGAGCGACGAGACGATCAGCGCGCGGGCGTGGCGGTTGCACCAGCGCAAGCGGCGCTGGGCCGTGGCGCGGCTGCTGATCGATGCGTTGTTCATGCTCATCGGCCAGCGCAATCACTGCCAGGACGCCTACATCAGCGAGCGCGAGCGCAAGCACATGCCGCTTGAGCATCGGCGCCCCTACTGACACATCGAGGAACGAAGCATGGCAACTGGACTGGCTTCAGTGGAACCGGACCCCACCCGCGACCCGTGGGGATGGGCGCAGTGGGCGCGGCAGCGTGACCCGGGCACCTATGGCTATGGTGCCGTCAGCTTCAGCGACGACCCGTATCAGGTCAAGGCCAACCGCAGGCTGCTCGAGCAGCAAGGCCTGTGGAGGCCGGAATGGAACGAGTGGGCGAACTACCAGGCCCCGAGCGGCGACAGTTCCGGCCCGGCCGAGCCGGCGACGCCCGACTTCAGTTCGCTCAACGGCTACAAGGTCGGCGGCGCACGCGGGCCCGGGTATCAGCGCTTCGCCGAATTGATCGACCCGAGCGGCAAGAGTGTCGGCGTCGAAGGCTACGAGCGACGCAGCACGGGCCTGAAGGACTACGCGCAGGCGGCGGCCATCGTCGGCGGCGCGGCTTTCGGCATGAATGCGGCCTTCGGTGGTGTGGGCGGCGCAGGGGCGGCGGCAGCGGCAGACCCGATCTCGGCCTACCTCACGACCGGCGCGGTGGAGGGTTCGACCATCGGCGGCGCGGCGGCCGGCGGCGGCG
>JAUPWC010000178.1 GCA_030916665.1 Verrucomicrobiota bacterium | reverse complement strand
GGGCCGGCGGCGCCGCGCTGCCCCTGGCGGCCGCGGTGCGCATCCCGGCCCTGGCGCACGCCGTGGAGCTGGACTACTCGGTGCTTTGCCTGCCGACGCCGGGCCGCGTGCGCGCGCAGGTGCGCCTGCGGGGCTACGACGACGACTGGCTGCCCGCCGACGAGCGGGGGCTCGCGCGCTACACGCGGCTGCCGCCGGGAGGCTATGTCTTTGAAATCGCTGCGCGCGTGGCCGGCCGGCCCGCGAGCGACACGGTTTTCCGTCTGCCGGTGGCGGTCGCGGCGGCCTGGTGGCAGACTGTCTGGTTCCGGGCCGGGGTCGCCCTGCTCGCGCTGCTCACCGGCGTGCTGGCGGTGCGCGCCTGGTCGCACCGGCGGCTGCGGCGGCAACTGGCGGAGCTGGAGCACGCGACCGCGCTGGAGCGCGAGCGCGCGCGCATCGCGCGCAACATCCACGACGACCTCGGCTCGGGCCTGACGCGCATCAGCCTGCTCACCCAGACGGCCGGGCCCGATGACGGCCGCGCCCAGCTCGAGCGGATCTACCACACGGTGAGCGACCTCACGCAGTCCATGGACGAGATCGTGTGGGCCGTGAACCCCAAGAACGACCACCTCGAGGGCTTCGCCAACTACCTCGTGGAATACGCGCAGGGCTTTCTGTCCGACGCCGGCCTGCGCTGCCGCGTGGACGTGCCGGCCGTGCTCCCCGCGAGCCCGCTGCCGGCGCAGTTCCGCCACCACCTGTTCCTCAGCTGCAAGGAGGCGCTGAACAACGTCGTGAAGCACGCGCACGCGACCGAGGTCTCGGTGCAGGTGCGCGCGGACGCGGCGGGCCTGGTGATCGTGCTGACCGACAACGGGCGCGGCCTCGGCGACGGCGGCGCCGGTTCCGCACGACCGGGCCGGCACGACGGGCTGGCCAACATGCGATCCCGGCTTGCCGCCGTCGGCGGCTCCTGTGAACTGGTCTCCTCCCCCGCGGGCACCACGGTGACATTCACCGCGCCGCTGCCGCTCCCCCCCGAACCCTCATGAGCCTGCGCGTTTCCATTGTCGATGACGACGAACCCATCAGCCGCATCCTCGCGGACCTGATCCGCGAGTCCAAGAACCTGGAGCTGATCAGCGCCTACAACGACAGCGAGGCCGCCGTGCAAAAGCTGCCCGCCGACCGGCCCGACGTGGTGCTGATGGACATCAACATGCCCGGCCTGAACGGCATCGAGTGCGTGCGCCGGCTCAAGCCCGCGCTGCCCGGCACGCAGTTCCTGATGCTCACGGTCTATGCGGATGCCGACCACATCTTCGCGGCGCTGGCCGCCGGCGCGACGGGCTACCTGCTGAAGGGCACCAACCGCACGCAGCTGCTCGACGGCATCCGCCAGATCGCCGAGGGCGGTTCGCCGATGAGCGCCGGCATCGCGCGCAAGGTCGTGCAGTCCTTCAGCCGCACCGAGGCCGAGCGCCCGGACCTGCAGACCCTCTCGCCGCGCGAGCGCGCCGTGCTCGAACTGCTCGCCAAGGGCTATCTCTACAAGGAGATCGCCGAGTCGCTCAACCTGAGCGTGACGACCGTCGATACCTACGTGCGCCGCGTCTATGACAAGCTGCACGTGAACTCCCGATCCCAGGCGATCGCGAAGTATCTGAAGGGGTAGGGGAAGTTCGGAAAAGGGGAGGCTGGAGGCCGGAGACGGGAGGCGGGGCGGAGATGGCGCAGCAACCCCGCATGTGTTTTGTAGGGTCGGCGCTTGCGCCGACCTCACGGGCGAGGTCGCCGCAAGCAGCGACCCTACACGAGCAAGCCCGCGCGGAGCGCGGGCTCCACCTTGGCAGCGCACGCAAGAGCGCAGATTTTTAAGTGGGGCCAAGTTGGGTGGAGGGTCGGTCTCCGCACCCACCGCGGCCGGTGCGGAGACCGGTCCTCCAGCAGAGATCAGCGCTGCTGCCCCGGCTCGAAGAGCCGGTCGGTGCCTTCGACGAGGCGGTGGTCTTTCCACGTGGACTCGGAGCGGAGCGAGCCGTCGCTCCACCAGGTGCGCCACAAGCTCGTGCCGTCGGGGCGGTGGTCCCACTCCGATTCCTTGGCGCCCGTCAGTGACCAGCAGGTTTCGCGGCCGGTCTTCACGCCGAGGCGGTAGGTGGCTTCGCGCTGCTTGGCGCCGCCGGGATAAAACCAGGTCTCCGCGCCATGCAGGAGGATGCGCCCGTCGTCGGCGCGACCGCTGCTCCAGGTGAGTCGCGGCGTGCCGTCGGGGAAATTTTCCCGGTGTGCGGTCACACCGGTGATGGTGGTGGCGCGGCTGCGGTTCATCGCGGGATCGTCGTCGGCGAAGGTCTCGTCGCCGAGAATCCACGCCTCGTTCAGCTCGTAGTGCAGGCCGGGGTGGTTGCTGGAGGTGACGAGATGGATGAGGCCGTTGGGCGCCTGGCGGGCGACGGAGTAGCCGATGCTCGGCGCGTTGCGTTTCACGGAATAGTTGCCGGGGAGTTTCTTGATGCGCCAGGTCTCGCCGTCGTCGTCGGAGAGCGCGACGTAGGAGCCTTCCTCCTTGATCGAGGCGGCCTTGGTGATGCGCTTCGACGGATAGAAGTCTCCGCACATGAACAGCCGGCCGCTGGCGAGGCGAAGGATGGAAGGGCGCTGGCCGCTGCTGAGCGCGGAGAAGGGGGTCTTGCCCAGC
>JAUPWC010000177.1 GCA_030916665.1 Verrucomicrobiota bacterium | reverse complement strand
TCCCAGGACGCGATGGAGCAGGACATGGCCCGATGGATTTTGTCGTAACCTGGTCGCCGCAGGTCCGCGATGACCTGAACGACATCGCCGCCTACATCGCGAAGGGCTCGCCCCGCTATGCGTCGGCGGTGGTCGGCGAGATCCTGGCAGCCGGCCGGAGCCTGGCGTTGTTTCCCCGGCGGGGTCGGGTGGTGCCGGAACTTGGGGATGAGAATTGCAGGGAGGTGTTCGTGTATGAATACCGGATCATCTACCGGATCGAGGGCCGCACCGTGCAAGTTGTGGCCGTGATTCATGGACGTCGTCTGCTCGGGCCAAGGCAGGGTTAATCGCGGGGCGCGGATTGACCCGGATGGGACCAAACCGGTTTAACACAGAGGACGCAGACGAAGCGCGGCAGCGCGGAGATGGCGTTGTGAATCCCGCTTGACGGGAGTAACAGCCCTTATCCCGCTGCGGGATAAGGGTGACTGGTGGCGGGTGCCCATTGGGCGCCAACAGGCACAAAACGCGGAGTGGGATAACGGGGGTTCGACTCCGCGGCCTTCGCGGGCTCCGCGTTTCAAAGATTTGGGGCAGGGTTGCCTGGCATCGGTATTCAGTTCTCGGTCCTCTGTCCTCTGGAATCTGTCCACCGTCATCTGTCCACCGATCTCCGTTCACCGCAGGCGGGAGGGGAATCGCCGGGCGTTCGTGTGGAAGCGGGGGACATCAATTTCCGCAGCCAGACCCTTTCATGCCATTCGGTCACATTACCCGGACCTGGCTGGGCTCCCGGGTGCAGGCTGGGATGAAATCGGTCCGCCAAGCCGGGCCAGCAGACCCGCCCGGTTCTTAACCCCGATCTTGCGGAACATGGAATCGAGATGGCTCTTGATGGTGCTGACGCTGCGGCCGAGGGCGCGGCTGATCTCAAGATTGCTCTCACCCTGAAACAGGCGCAGCGCGACGTCGCGTTCGCGGCGGCTGAGATGTTTCCAGTTGCCCAAGCCGGGGGTCGCGGCCGGAGCGTTTCCCGAGGCCATCCAGGTGATCCAAAAACCCGGCTTGGACAACGGGTCGCCATTGGCCCGCAGGGATTTGACGGTGGCGAAAAGGTCCGGTTGTGAGGGATGAGGCACTCGAACCTGCTGGCTGCGGTTCGCGGCATTGGTGCGGTCGCCGGACTGGATTTTTTTCCGCAGTGACTGGCAGATGCTGCGCAGGTCGGCGGAAAGCCGCGGGCGGCGCAGCAGCTTGGCGGAACCCGGGCCCGATGCGCCGTTCGTCCAGCGGCGCAGCATCTCCCGGGCCGCATGGTTGGTGTAGATGGGGCAGAGGTTCCAGTCCACGCACATGGCGGGCAGGGGCAGGTCCATCAGGTAGGAAGCCAAGGTGTCCCGCATCTTGGTCTCACGGTTCAAGCGTGCGATCCGGCGCAAGACGACGCCGATCTGCCGGTAGAGCCATTCCGCCACCGCGAGATCGGCAGCGTCAAAGTCACCCTGTTCCTCGGCGCGGTTGATGCCGATCATGTTCTCTATGCCTTCCTCGTTCCAATAGAAGAAGCCGAGCCCGTGGAGCCAGCCCTCGGGCTGCATGAACACCCGGTAGTAGTCGCTGGATTTCAGCTCCGCCATCGGCTGCACATCGCTCACGCGCACCAACTTTGCGCCGGGGTGGCTTTGCAGCCAGGCCAGGCCGGGATGCACCGGCAGCACCTGGTCATACCACTCGGGGGTGCGGAGGGGCAGGGGGCGTGAGTGAAGCATGATCGACGGACCCTGTTCGCGCACAAACTGCATGCCCAGGACAATGCTATGATGGGCAAAGGCCTCGCCCAGCAGCGCCTGCAAGGAAGGCCAGAGCTCCTTTACGGTCACAGCCGCATGCAGTTCCAAGATCAGAGGTTCCAGGGCCTCGCGACGCGGCGCCAACGTAAGAGCCGACACGGATTCGACTTGGGTGATCTTGCTCCGGCGGGACTGATTCGCCATGCCCGCGTAAAAAACCGCGCGCTCCAGCGGATGACAAGGCGGTTTTCCCTGAATGCCACTGCCGGCAGATTTTCATCCTTTTGGCTGATATTCAGGAAGGAATAAAACCGGTATCGTTGGCGCAATTTACCTGCGCCATGAAAACTCACGCCCTTCGCCTCGCCGCCGTTTCATTCTCCGTCTTCCTGGCTGCCGCCACGGCGCTGCGGGCGGATGCGATCTACGTCAATTCCGCCACCGGCTACTCGGTGACCGTGCACGACAGCAGCACCATTTTCAACACCACCGCCGGCTTTAACGGCAACCGGACCGATTTCGGCGGATCGTGGGGCTCTCAATATGTTGGCGGGGGAGCGACCTGGTCAGGCACGCAGTCATTCTCTGCGACTTTCCAAGCCAATCCAGGCAGCGTCTTCACGGGCGCCTATATAAATTTCGGACAATGGAGCTTTGCCGTCCCCGAAGGCAGCTACGTCGAGCTTTACATGGATTGGAGTCTTCCCGGTGCGGTCTATACCGGTTCGGACCATACGCCTCTTTATGATCCTTACGGCCACGGCGGGGTTTATTGGGATATCGGAGAGGGCGGCGGTGTCTATCGATGGAAGCATGCCATCAATCAGGGCGGCGGCGGCTTCGGATTCATGTCCTTCATGGATTTTTCGTCCCTGCTGCTACTGGATAACGTGTCGAGTTTCACCATGTCCTTTAATCTGGGCATCGCCCACGGCGGGAATACTTTTGGCGACAATAAGGGTGCCGGTTTGGGTTTCTCTGACTTCCAGGTCGCGCCCACGCTCAAGGCCGGCGAGCCCAAGGACCCGCCGACCGCCACGGTTCCTGAAACCGGCGCCACCGCGATCCTCCTGGGCGCCGGACTTCTTGGGCTACTCGGAGCCAGCCGCCGGTTGAAGATGAACCCAGTCTAGCTGGTTGCCGGACCGACGGTCGATGGGTGCATACCGCCCGCGTGGAGCACGTTCGCTTTGTGCTCACGTCGAACTTGGCCATTGGGCACCAACAGACACAAAGCGCGGAGGGCAAAACAACGAATTGGCCTCCGCGACCTTCGCGGGCTCCGCGTATAAAAGGTTTGGCGCAAGGTTGCCGGACCTCGGTATGAAGTCCGCGGTCCTCAGAATCTGGACTCAGCACTCCGCTCACCGTCCACCGTGCCCCGTCCTCCGGCGTCAGTCCTTGTCCCGAACTCCGTGCTCCGATCTCCGTCTTCCGGACCGTTCACCGACCACCGTCTACCGTCCACTGGTCTCCGTCCTCCGTCCCAGCGGACGCGGGCTGCCGGTGCGGGCCGGGATCGGTGGGCGTCAACTGCCGCACCCAGTTTCCATCCCCTCGCTCCGAGGTAAAAGGTAAAGCATGACCCCTTTGAATGGCCCGACATAAGAGCTGGCTCAGCATGCTCAGGCCGGCTTTGTCTGCCAAGCGGCTCCAGCCGCCGGGAATCCAGTGAGAAGCGGTGTTGCCAAACTGACCGGCCCGGCTAGTTTCATCGCATGTCACTCGCCGAGCTGAAACACGGTGCGGTCGCTCTGCCGGAAAACGAGCGGCGCGAACTCGCGGCCTATCTGTTGCAGATCGGGCGCGAACGGAATCAGGCGTGGTGCGATGAGACCTCACGCCGGATGCAGGAGATGGACGCCGGGAAGAAGATCACCCAGTCGGAATTCGAGCGGCGGGTCGGGCTGGACGAAGGCTGACCGCCATGCCGGACGGCTACACGTATGTGCTGTCCGAGGCCGCCAGTGAGTTTGCTTTTCGCCTGCCACCCGCTGAGCAAAAGCGCCTCGCTTACGCCTGTCGGCAGTTGACCCGGAACCCGTCACGGGAGGGCGACTACGCCACCACCGACACGGCCGGCCGTCGGTTGCAGAATCTCCTGCTGGATGACTGGGTCCTCACCTATTGGGCCGATCATGCCGTGAGGGAACTCCGCATCATCGAAGTCGTGCAGGTGTGATCTGGGTGAGGGTTCGCGGTCTGGCGCGAGCAAGCTCGCTGGCCCACAAATCGCGGCGTAAAGCCGCTCCTACAGTTCAGAGGCGCGGGATGGTCAGACCACCGGCCAGCTGCCTACGCCAAAGCTTCGGCGAGCCAGGCCATCACAAACGCGGAATAGTTAACCCGCCATCGACCATGACGACCTGCCCGGTCGAAAACGGGAAGTCACCGCGCGCCAAACCAGCCACGGCTTTGCCGATGTCGTCGGGGAAACCCCAGCGCGGTTGGACGCAGAGGCCGCCGGCGATGAGCTTGTCGTATTTCTCCGTCACGCCTGCGGTCATGTCGGTTTTGATGACACCGGGGCGGACTTCGTAAACGGAGATGCCGTCGGGGCCGAGGCGGGTGGCGAAGAGCTGGCTCAGCATGCTCAGGCCGGCCTTGGCGATGCAGTATTCGCCGCGGTTGATTGAGACGACCGTGGCGGAGATGGACGTGATGTTGATGATCGCGCCGCTGAACGAGGGATCCGCTTTTTTCGCGGCGACCATGTCGCGGGCAAAGGCCTGGGTGAGGAAGAACACGCCGCGGAGGTTCGTGTTCATCACGTAGTCGTAGGACTCTTCGCTGGTCTCCAGTAAATCGGCCCTAACTTTCGGTGCTACACCTGCGTTGTTCACTAAAAGGTTTAGGGAGCAGGGGGCAGGGGGCAGGGAAGAGGAAGCCAGACCGGAAGAAGGAGAGGGTTGGCCGGTGACCGTTGATTTGAAATCGGAAGAAACCGTGCTCTCTGCTCCTTGCCCCTTGCTCCACTCGGCGACGAAGCTGCGAGTCGCTGCGACGATTGCGGCCCGGCCTTCCGCTGAGCCCACGTCGCCGCGGGCGTAGCCGACTTTCACGCCCATCGCGCGGAGTTTGGCGAGGGGCTCGGTGACGGCGGATTCTTCGCGGACGCCGTTGATGACGAGATCCCATTTTTCAGCGGCGAGTTTTTCGGCGATGCCGAAACCGATGCCGCGCGAACCACCCGTGACGAGAGCTACTTTAGACATGATGAAGAATTGTTTTTAACACAGAGAACACGGAGGGCACAGAGGTTTGGATAGAATGAATGGCTCGTGCTCTGTGCTCTCTGTGAACTCTGTGTTTAAAGGTTTGGATCAATTAACCACAAAGGCACGAAGGCACAAAGAAAGGCATTTTAACCACGGATTGCAGGATGGGCACGGATACAGAAAACCTCAGGGCACCACTAATTCACACTAAGACCTCACGCATTCAGAGGTTTGGGATTAGTGATCAGTTAGTGTGGATTAGTGGTTAAACCGGTTTGGGTTTCCGTGTATTCAGTGTGTTCCGTGGGCAGAAGGATCGGTTACTTCAGCGCGGGGACGTCGAGCCAGCGGCGTTGGGCCCAGCTGTCGAGGGCGACTTCGGCCAACTGCACGCCCTTGGCGCCTTCGTGGAGGGACCACGGGAAGGGGGAGCCGGTGACGACGTGCTTCAGGAAGAGCTCCCACTGGATCTTGAAGGCGTTGTCATAGACGCCCTGGTCGGGCACGCGCACCCAGCCGTCCTTGTATTTGATCGGGCTGTCGATGTCGGGATTCCAGATGCAGCGGGGCGTGGCGGCGAGGGCCTGGGCCTTGCAGTCGCGGAGGCCGGCGACGGCGGAGCCGTGCGTGCCGTCCACCTGGAGCGTGAGCAGGTCGTCGCGGTCCACGCGGACGTCCCACGAGGAGTTGAAGTGACAGATGACGCCGTTCTTCAGCTCGAAGGTGGCGTAGGCGGAGTCGTCGGCGGTGCACTTGTAGGGCTTGCCGGCCTCGTCCCAGCGCTGCGGGATGTGCGTGGCGCCGAGGCAGGTGAGGCTCTTGATGTCGCCGAAGAGGTTCTGGATGACATACTGCCAGTGGCAGACCATGTCCACGATGATGCCGCCGTCGTCCTCCTTGCGGTAGTTCCACGAGGGGCGCTGGAGCTTCTCGTGCTCGCCGGTGAAGACCCAGTAGCCGAACTCGCCGCGGACGGAGAGGATCTTGCCGAAGAAGCCCTGGGCGATGAGCCACTTGAGCTTCACGAGGCCGGGGAGCCAGAGCTTGTCCTGCACGACGCCGTTCTTGAGGCCGGCGGCGGTGACCTCGTTGGCGAGGGCCATGGCTTCCTTGGATGTGGTGGCCGTGGGCTTCTCGCAGTAGATGTGTTTCTTGGCGGCGATGGCCTTGCGGACGCCCATCGGGCGCTGGCCGGTGAGGGTGGAGTCGAAGTAGATCTGGTTGTCGGGCTTGGCCAGCTCGGCGTCGAGGTTGGTCGAAACGCGCGAGACGCCGACGCGCGCGGCGAGGGCCTTGAGCTTGGACTCGCTGCGGCCGACGAGCACGGGGTCGGGCATGATGAGCTCGTCGTCGGAGAGCTTCACGCCGCCCTGGTCGATGATGGCCTTGATGGAGCGGATGAGGTGTTGGTTGGTGCCCATGCGTCCCGTGACGCCGTTCATGATGATGCCGATTTTGTGGGTTTTCATAGTTTGGAAGAAAGCTGAGAGTTGAGAGCTGAGGGTTGAGAGACGGAATTAACCACAGGCGAAGACAGTAGGATCTTTAGCCACAGAAAGCACAGAAGGCACAAAACAAGGCAGGGAAGGTATATCTGACCACAAAGGCGCGAAGGCACAGAGTAAGGCAGGGAATATTGGCCACGAAAAACACGAGAAACACGAAAAGACCGGAGGGTTTCCATTTTTGCGTTTTTTGTGCTTTTTGTGGCCAATCCT
>JAUPWC010000176.1 GCA_030916665.1 Verrucomicrobiota bacterium | reverse complement strand
CTTCGATCCGGAAAAGAATCCCGCGGTGAAGCTCGCCCGCAAAATCATGCCGGTCACGAATCAGTTCGAGGGCGGCAACTTCTTCACCCGCGTCGGCGGCAAGCTCCACGCCACACCGATGTTTCTCGTGCTGCTGATCGTGGAGACGACCGACGTGATGTTCGCGCTCGATTCCATCCCGGCCGTGATCGCGATCACCCGCAACGAGTTCATCATCTTCACGTCGAACATCTTTGCGATCCTCGGCCTGCGCTCGCTCTACTTTGCGGTGTCGGGCGTCATGAAGCTCTTCCGTTTCATCAACATCGGCCTCTCGGTGATCCTGGTGTTCGTCGGCTGCAAGATGCTGGCCACCTATTTCAGCTTCCATGTGCCCATCGGCTGGTCCCTGTCCATCATCGCCACCGTGCTCGGCGCCTCGATCCTGGCCTCGGTGCTGATTCCGGAAAAGACGCCGAAGTCCAAGTAGGGCCGGCCTCCGCCAGGCCGGTGGAGCCTGCGCTCGGCGCAGGACTCCGGCGGACAGATGAAAAGGAAACCGCCGGGGCCTGTAACAGGCTCCCGGCGGAGTTGCCCATTTGTGGCGGGCAGGTCACCCGGCGACCTACCCCTAAGTCGCCGGACTGATTGCCAAACTTAAAAGCTTATACCGTGCCGAACCCGGCCAACGTTTGGGTCCGGCCGGAATCCGGCTTAATTGACAGCGATCTTACGGGGCTTGAGCGCCTCGGCCTTGGGCAGCGAGACCCGCAGCACCCCGTCCTTCAGCTCGGCGTGGATCTTGTCGGCATCGACGGTGTTGTCGTGCTCGAGCACCAGCTCGTAGGGCGCATCGACCGACTCGCGATAGACGGCGGTCCAGCCCTCGGGCTTCTGCCAGGCGCGGCGGCCGCGGATGCTCACCCGCCCCTCCTCGGCGGTGATTTCGAGACCATCCTTGGTCACACCGGGCAGGTGGGCGGTGAGCCCCCAGGCCTCCTTGTTTTCGGTGACCTCGTAGGCCGGTTTGAGAGTGAATTCCTGCTCGCCGGCGGACTGGGCTTCGCTGTTTTCACGGCGGGCCAGAGAACGGGAGAGACGGGGAACGATTTGGTTAAGAATGCTCATGGTGAAGACTCCTTTGATGAATGAGGTTGTTGATGAATGGATGAAGATCGCCTGCTGGTTCAGTTGACCGAGACGTTGATCTTGCGCGGCTTGGCCTGCTCCTGCTTGGGCAGGGTGACGGTCAACACGCCGTTCTCGTAGGCCGCGGTGACTTTGTCGGCCTGCACGGCCTCGGGGATCGAGACCGAGCGGTTCAAGGTGAAGGCCTCCTCCTTGTGCTTGCGGGTGGCGTTGATGGTCAGGAAACCGTCAACCATTTCGACGCTGATGTCGTCCCGGTTTACACCCGGCAGCTCGGCGCGGACGTAGGTGTTGTCCTGGTCCTCGTAGAGATCCACGGCGAAACGCGGCGCGTGGGCCGGCGCGGCGAAGTCGGCCAGTGCGTTGTCGAAGAGGCGGTCCACCTCGGACTCAAGCGCGGCCCAGGGGCTGCGGTTGGCGAGCGAGGGAACGAGGCTGGCAGTGCGGGGATAGGTATAGCGGATGATGCGGTTCATGATGGGTGTCTCCTGTGGTTGTGAGTTATACGGGATGACACCCCTTCTGCACCCGGCGTGCCCGGAATCGCCGACGGCGCAACCTGCGAAAAAAGCGCGACTTGCGAATTGTCCGCACAACTCGGGTGGGAAATTTCGCCCCGCTGTGTGACTCATCGACCGGGAAAGTCCGTCCCGCCCGGTGTTTTTCCATGGCTACCCGGTGGCCTGCGGCTTCAATGGCCGGTCTTCGACATGCATTTTGACTTCGACCAAACCATCGACCGGGCCGGCAGCGACAGCCGCAAGTGGCGCAAATACTCCGGCCGCGACATCATTCCGCTGTGGATTGCCGACACCGACTTCGCGGCTCCGCCGGCCGTGATCGCCGCGCTCCACCGCCGCGCGGATCACGGCGTGTTCGGTTACGCCGGCCCCCTGCCCTCGCTGGTCGAGGCCACCGTCGAATACTGCGCCCGGCAATACGGGTGGAAGATCGAGCCGAACTGGATCGTCTGGCTCCCCGGCCTGGTGACCGGCCTCAATCTCGCCGCCCGGGCCGTCGGCGAAGCAGGCGATGCCATCCTCACGGCCACCCCCATCTATCCGCCCTTCATCAGCGCGCCAACCAACCAGGCCCGCCAAACCATCGGCGTGCCTCTCGTCCCGGGCGCCGACGGCCGGTATGCGTTTGATTGGGCAGCCATGGAGCGAGCCGTCACGCCGCGCACGAAGATCCTCTTCCTCTGCAGTCCGCACAATCCCGTGAGCCGCGTCTTCACGCGCGCCGAATTGGAACAGGTCGCCGCTTTCTGCACGCAGCACAACCTCGTGCTCGTCTCCGACGAGATCCACTGCGACCTCATCCTCGACGGCCAGCCGCACATCCCGACCGCGTCGCTCTCCGCGGAACTCGCCGCTCGCTCCATCACACTGATGGCCCCGAGCAAGACCTACAACATCGCCGGTCTCGGCTGCTCGTTCGCCATCATCCCCGACGCCAAGCTCCGCACGCAGTTCGTCCGCGCCGGCGCCGGCCTCGTGCCGGAGATGAACCCGCTCTCTTTCGCCGCCTGCGAAGCCGCCTTTCGCGAGGGCGAACCCTGGCGCCAGGCCCTCCTCGCCTACCTGCGCGCCAACCGCGATCTCATCGCCTCGTTCCTCCGCGAACACCTGCCGATGATCACGATGACGCCCTGCGAGGCGACCTACCTCGCCTGGCTCGACGTGTCCGCCCTCGGTCTGAAGGACCCGGGCTATTTCTTCGAGCAACACGGTCTCGGCTTTGCCGACGGCGCCCAATACGGTGCGCCCGCCGGCAAGTTCATCCGCCTCAACTTCGGTTGCACCCGCGCCACGCTCACCGAGGCGCTCCACCGTCTGCAGCGTGCGGTCGCCGCACGCTGAACCACCGCCTCCGCTCACCCGAGCCAACCTCCATTCCGCCCTCTCAACCCCCTTCGTTGACATGCACAACTAACCTAATAGGTTAGTTGTGCATGGAATCACGGATACATGGGTGGATGATGTTGAGTGAAGCCCTGTTCAAAGCAGGCGAGGAAGGACTCGACGCCATCCGCCGGAAACTGCGGCAGCGTCACAGGCGCCCGGGATCTTACAAGACCCTGCGTCCTGGTCCCTATACTCCGATGTGGAACGAGTGCCGGATTGCGCTCCGTGCCGAGCTCAAGCCATACGGGACCAAAGTTCGACTCGCTCGCTATCTCGGAATTCATCCGCAGCGCCTGAGCGATTTCCTCGCCGGTCACCGGCGCATGCCCGATGCCGAGCTGACCCTGCAACTGCTCCATTGGCTCGCGGCCAAGCGCTCCGGCCTGGATCTGTCCATCTGAGCCGGGAGCCTCCGGGACTACCGGGAAAGCGGTTGCGTTGGGTCCCAGCGGAGTGACCATGCGCTCCATGCGCATCGGCCGCTACGAGTTCGCGTCCAACCTGTTCCTGTCGCCGCTGGCGGGCTACACCAACCTGCCCTTCCGCCTCGTCGTGCGCGAGATCGGCGGCCTGGATTGGACGACGACCGATCTCGTCAACGCCCGCTCGATCCTTGAGAAAAATCCGCGCGGCCTTCAACTGATCAAGACCTGCCCGGCCGAGAAAATCCTCTCCGTCCAGCTCTTCGGCTCCGTGCCCGAGGAGATGCGCGACGCCGCCCTGTTGGTCGAGTCGCTCGGCATCGCCGCCGTGGACATCAACATGGGCTGCCCCGTGAAGAAGGTCGTCAGCGTCGGCGGCGGCTCGGCCATGATG
>JAUPWC010000175.1 GCA_030916665.1 Verrucomicrobiota bacterium | reverse complement strand
CCTCAGTGCGCGGCGCGGGCCTCGGTGGCGGTCTTGGTGGAGATGCGGTCGGTCCAGGCGAGGAGGAGGGCGGAGACGACGAAGGTGATGTGGACGACAACCTGCCAGAGCACGACGTTGTCGGCCACGGGCTTGGAGCCGACTTCGATGAAAGTCTTGAGCAGGTGGATCGACGAGATGCCGATGAGGGCGGTGGCAAGCTTTACCTTGAGGACGCCGGCGTTGACGTGCGACAGCCACTCGGGCTGGTCGGGATGACCGTCGAGGTTCAGGCGGGAGACGAAGGTCTCGTAGCCGCCGACGATCACCATGATGAGCAGGTTGGCGATCATCACCACGTCGATCAGACCCAGCACGGTCAGCATGATGGTCTGCTCGCTGATACCCTTCATGCTGGTGAGCAGGTGCCAGAGTTCGACGAAGAAGTGATAAACATAGACACCCTGGGCGACGATGAGGCCGATGTAGAGCGGGGCCTGGAGCCAGCGGCTCAGGAAGATGAAGCGGCTGAGCGCGCGGAGAGAGGAGTGGGCGGAGGAAGACGGGTTCATGAAAGGGAAAACCCGCGAGCAAAGGGCGCGAAGTGCCGGGGGCAAGCGCGCAGTCGGGCGGATGGATTTTGCATTCCGGTTTGTAAGCCGGCCGGCGCGTCCGCCATGCTGGGACCATGAAGCCGTTGCCGCCCAAGCCTGCCGAACCCCGCCCCGGGCTCTACCGCCACTACAAGGACAACCCCTACCGCGTGCATCACCTCGCCCTGCACACCGAGACCAACGAGTGGATGGTCGTCTATGAGGCGCTCTACGGGAGCGGCGGGCTGTTCGTGCGGCCGGCCGCCATGTTCGTGGAGACGGTCGAGGTCGGAGGGCGGAGCGTGCCGCGGTTTGCGCGGGTCGCGGACTGAAACCGGGGTCGGATATTTGTAATATAATACGTTACAAACTTCCGGAAGGAGGGCTTAGGGGTTTCTGAGTTTCAGGCCGAAGTGCCAGGGTGGCAGAAGAAAATCCGCGCCTTCTGCGCGCAGCCCGGCGGACTGTGCCCACGCGCTGATCCGCTCCGGGCGCGGACGGATATCCAGCGACGGACCGCGGGGAGTCACCACGTCGCTGCGCCAGTGGATGACGGCGACAAGCCCGCCGGGGCGCACCACGTTGCGGGCGGTTTGGAGGAAGGCCACCGGGTCCTCCGCATGGAGGATGTTGAACAGCAGGGCGGCGTCGCATGAGCCCTCCGGCGGGCCGAAGCCGTCGGTCAACACGTCACGGACGGTGGCCTGCACGTTGGTCAGGCCGGCCGCGACCGCGCGTTGTGAGGTGAGCGCGACCATGTCCGGTTCAATGTCCACCGAATGCAACGTGCCGGCGATGCGCCGGGCCAGCGGGAGCGTGAACGTGCCGTAGCCGCAACCCAGCTCCGCGACGTCACCTGTCGCCGGGCCGAAGCCGAAGGCGTCGAGGATCCCCGGCACGTCAAACAACGTTTCCCAGTAGTTCTGCGGCGGCATGCCGCTGTCGCGCACTTTCATGATGGCTGGAAAAATGTCACAGGCTGCGGCTGATGCAAAAGCATCGTGTGTCATCGCCAGTGGGTGCGCTCAGTGGCCCTCGCAAGTGCAGGCGTATTCCTTGCGCTGGCACTCGCCGCAGGTGTGCAGGTCCAGGTCGATGCGGAAATTCTGTTGCTTGGCCTCCGGGGTGGCGCGGATCTGCACGACGATGCGGTAGGGTTCGCCGGCGGGGAGCGGTGTCTTGGAAAGGAAACCGGCGGCGGTTTTCTCCATCGGGAGCGGCGTGCGACCACCGGAGGATTCGGCGGTCACGGCGATGGTCTGTTCGCCAGGCAGGATGGGATTGGTGTGATCGTCGTAGAGGGTGATCTCGACGTGGCGTTCGGCGGTGACAAAAAACTCGGCCTTGAGCGGCGTGGAGTCGAGCAGGCGACCGCCCTTGGGGCCGGCGGTGACCTTTTCGGCGTGCAGCAGCGAGGTGCAGGCGAGGGCGAGGAGAATGACGAGGGCTTTGGTTTTCATGGGAGTCAGCGGGCGGAGGACTTCACGCGCGTTTCCAGCCAGTCGTAGAGAACGGGCAGGACGACGAGCGTGAGGAAGGTGGAGGTGAGGACGCCGCCGATGACGACGGTGGCGAGCGGGCGCTGGACCTCGGCACCGGGGCCGGTGGACAGGGCCATCGGCACGAAACCGAGCGAAGCGACGAGGGCGGTCATGAGTTTCGGGCGCAGACGGGTGAGCGTGCCCTCGGTGACGGCGGCGCGCACCGCGTGGCCCTGGGTGCGGAGCTGGTTGATGAAGCTCAGCAGCATGATGCCGTTGAGCACGGCGATGCCGGACAGCGCGATGAAGCCCACCGCGGCAGAGATGGTGAACGGCAGGCCGCGCAGCGCGAGGGCGGCGACGCCGCCGGTGGCGGCCAGCGGCACGCACACGAAGACGAGCGCGGCCTGCCGGGCGTTGCCGAAGCTGGCGTAGATGAGCGCAAAGATCAGCGCGAGCGCGGCCGGCACCACGACGGCAAGGCGGGTGCGGGCCGCCTGCAGGTTTTCGAACTGGCCGCCGAACTCGAAGCTGTAACCGGCGGGGAAGGGCACCTGCGCCTGCAACTTGGCCTCCGCCTCGCGCACGAAGCCCTCGGTGTCGCGCCCGCGGACGTTGATCAGGATGGCCACGCGCCGCCGGGTGTCCTCGCGCGTGAGCGTGCCGACGCGGTCGACGACGGCGAGGTCGGCCACCTGCGACAACGGCACCTGCACGCCGCCCTCGCCGGTGACGGGCAGGTCGCGCAGGCCGGCGAGGTTGAGCCGGTGATGCTCGGGCAGGCGCACAACCACGTCGGTGCGCCGGCTGCCCTCGACGAGGGCGCCGGCCTCCTCGCCGCCCAGGGCGGTGGCGACGACGGCGTTGATCTCGCCGGCGTGCAGGCCGAGCCCGGCCAGGACGGCGCGCTTCGGTGTGATCTCGAGCGTGGGGATGCGTCCCGGCGATTCGAACTCCACGTCACCGCCGCCCGGGATGGTGCGCAGCACCTCCAGGCTGGCGTTGGCGAGACGCTCCAGTTCGGCGAAGTCCTCGCCATAGATCTTCAGCGACAGGTCGGCGCGGGCCCCGGCCATGATTTCGTTGAAGCGCAGCTGGATCGGCTGGGAGAACAGGTAGGTCTGCCCGGGCATGGTCATGGTGAGCTCGCGGCGCATGAGTTCGACGAGATCGGCCTTGGTCGCAGGCCGGCCGTCGATTTGCCGCCACTGGTCGCGGGGCTTCAGGAACACGTAGGTGTCGGCCACGTTCGGTCCCATCGGGTCCGTGGCAATCTCGGCCGTGCCGATGCGGGCGAAGAGGTGGCTGATCTCGGGGAACTTGGCGCGCAGCAGCTGCTCGGAGCGGCGTTGCAGCTGCACGGAGTCGCCGAGCGCCACGCTGTTGCCACGGAT
>JAUPWC010000174.1 GCA_030916665.1 Verrucomicrobiota bacterium | reverse complement strand
TCATCCCTTCGCATGAAGTTCATCCTCGCCACCCGAAAAAGCCCGCTTGCGCTGACGCAGACCGAGATGGTCGCGGCGCGAATCAAGGCGGCCATCCCGGGCGCCGAGTGCGAGCTGCTCAAGGTGGTCACGACCGGCGACCAGCGATTGGAGTGGTCGCTCGCCAAGCAGGGCGGCAAGGGGCTTTTCACGGCCGAGCTCGAGCAGGCGCTCCTGCGCGGCGAGGCCGACGTGGCGGTGCACAGCTGCAAGGATCTGCCGGGTGAAAATCCGCCGGGACTGGTCGTGGCCGGATTTCTGCCGCGCGAGGTCACGCACGACGTGCTGGTGTTGCGCGAGGGTGTGACGACGCCCGCGACCATCGGCACCAGCAGCCCGCGCCGCCAGCAGCAGATCGCGAAACTTTTTCCGCAGGCCACGTTCACGGAGATCCGCGGCAACGTGGACACCCGGCTCAAGAAGATCGCTGCCGGCAACGCCGACGCGACGATCCTGGCCGCCGCGGGCATGAAACGCCTGGGCATCGCCAGCTGGCCCGGCGTGGTGCTCCGCCCGCTGACTTTTGCCGAGAGCGTTCCGGCGGTGGGGCAGGGGGCCATTGCGCTGCAGTGCCGGGCCGGAGACGAAGGCAAACTGGCCGCGGTCGTCGATGCGCCCACGGCGCGGGCTGTCATTCTGGAGCGCGCCTTCCAAGCGAGCCTCGGTGCGGGTTGCCAGATCGCCTTCGCCGCCCACGCCACCCGCGACACGCTGCATTTTTTCCACGAAAGGACCGGCATCCGCACGTTTCCGCTGCAGGACGCCGACTTCGCCACGCCGACGGCCACCGCCGGGCGGATACTCAAGGAACTTGGTTTTCATGCCCGCTAAAAAATCCCTCTCCGGCCGCCGTATCGCGATCACCCGTCCTGCGGGTTCTGCCAGCGAATGGCGCAGCCGCCTCGAAGTCCAGGGCGCCGAGGTCGTCGAGCTGCCTCTCATCAAGGTCACCAAGGAGGTGAACCTCGACACCTTGGCCGAGGTGCTCCAGGAGATGGGCAGCTACGAGTGGGTGATCTTCACCAGCGCCAACGGCGTGAAGTATTTCTTCGAGGAGTTCATCCGCGTCCATGAGGACATCCGCGCGCTCGGGCTCGTGCGCCTCGCCGCGGTAGGCGAGGCGACGGCCGCGGCCCTGAAAGACCTGCACCTGCGCGTGGACCTGCAGCCGAAGAAGGCCAGCGGCGAGGAGCTGGCGAAGGAACTCATCAAGCGCGAGTCCATGGACAGCGCGAAGGTCCTCGTCGTGACCGGCAACCGCAACCGCGACACCCTGATCGAGCTGCTGCACGAGGCGCGCACGATCGTGGACCAGCTGCCCGTTTACAAGACCGAGGAGACCGAGCTCGCGTCCGATCCCGTCGCCGGCGAATTCCGCGCCAAGGGCGCCGACGCCATCCTGTTCGCCAGCCCTTCCGCCGTGCAGTCGTTCTTCGACCAGGCCGCGGCCCTCAAACTCGCTCCGAAGGCCCGCAAGCCCCTCGCCGGGAGCATCGGGCCGACCACGTCCGCCGCGATGAAGCAGCTCGGGCTGCCGGTGGACTTCGAGGCCGCCGAACCCAATCTCGATTCCCTCGTGACCGCCCTGCGCGCCAAACTCAAATGAAAGTCCCTTTCCTCGATCTCAAGCTCCAGCATGCCCCGTTGCGCGCCGAGGTGCTCGCCGCCCTCGCCGACACCTACGACAACACCCGCTTCTGCCTCGGCAAGGATGTGGAGGATTTCGAGAAGGCCTTCAGCGCCGCTCTCGGCTACCCGCACACGCTGGGCATGAACAGCGGCACCTCGCCGTTGCACCTCGCCTCCCTGTGCGGCGGCTTTGGTCCCGGTGACGAGATCATCACCACGCCGTTCACCTTCGCGTCCAGCTGCTGGGGCATCAGCTACGTCGGGGCCAAACCCGTCTTCGTGGACATCGATCCCGACACCTGGTGCATCAGCCCCGAGGCCATCGCCAAGGCGGTCACGCCCCGCACGAAGGGCATCGTGGTCGTCCACATCTTCGGCCAGCCCGCCCGCATGGATGAGATCATGGCCGTGGCGAAGCAGCACAACCTGTTCGTCGTCGAGGATTGCGCGCAGGCCGTCGGCGCGCGCTACAAGGGCACGCCGGTGGGCATCATCGGCGACTGTGGCACGTTCAGTTTTTATCCGACCAAAAACCTCGGCGCGTGTGGCGAGGGCGGGGCCTTTGTCTCGAAGCACCCTGCCGTTACGGACAAGGCGCAGCTCCTGCGCGTCCACGGCTCGCCGAAGCGCTACGCCCACTCCGAGGTTGGTTTCAACTTCCGGATGGACGGGTTCCAGGGCGCGGTGCTGAACATCAAGCTCAGGCATCTCGCCCGCTGGACCGAACGCCGCCGCGCCATCGCCGCCCAGTATCGCGCCGGCATCACGCACAAGGATGTGCAGCTGCCGGTCTTGCCGGCCTATGGCGAAAGCGTCTGGCACCAGTTCACGCTGTTGCACCCGCAGCGCGACGCCCTGCGCGCGCACCTGGAAAAGCAGGGCGTGGGCACCGAGATCATCTACCCGGGACCCATGCACCGTCAGGAGTGTTACGCCGCGCTCGGCTACGCCGCAGGCAGCCTGCCCGTGGCGGAGAAGACCAGTGCGACCTGCGTCAGCCTGCCGATCTTCCCCGAACTGACCGACGAGCAGGTCGGTCACGTGATCAAGTCCGTGAATTCCTTCTGAAAACTCGAAAGAGCAAAGACGACTTTGCTCCTTCGCTGCTTTGTGTTCTCTTCATCGGCATGATCAACGGTGTCAGACTCAAGGTGTGCGGCCTCACCTCGCTGGTGGATGCCGAGGCCGCCGATGCGATCGGGGCCGACGCGCTGGGCTTCATCTTCTACCCCAAGTCGCCGCGCGGCATCACGCTCACGCAATTTGTCGCGATGAAGGACCGGCTGCCGTCGCGAAAGAAGGTGGCGGTGTGCGTCGAGCCCTCCGCGCCGGAGCTGGCCGCGCTGGTGGGCCAGGGGTTCGACCATTACCAGATCCACTTTGGCCCGGAGACGACCTTCCCCGTCGTGGCAGGCTGGGCGCACCTCACGGGTCGGGCCCGGCTCTGGCTGGCGCCCAAGCTGCCGCCCGCCCAAGACGTGAAACCCGACTGGCTGCCGCTGGCGGACACCTTCCTGCTCGACACTTTCCATGCCGACAAATTCGGAGGCACCGGAGAGACCGGCGACTGGGCGAAGTTCAAACGCCACCGCGACGCGCACCCCGGCAAGACCTGGATTCTTTCCGGCGGGCTCAAGACCGAGAACGTCGCCGCCGCCGTCGCCGCCACCGGCGCGAAGTTTCTCGACGTGAACAGCGGCGTGGAGCTCTCGCCGGGCGTGAAGGACCCGGCGAAACTCAAGGCGCTCGTTCTCGCCCTGCATCAGGCCACGAAGCAGGACAACCCGGCGTATTCCGGGTAGCGGATGTCATGACCGCGGGCGGCCATGTCGGCAGTTTGGCGCGCGATACGCTGGCCTTGCTCGTCTTCCGGTTGTCCGCCGAGCGGTTCCATGGGTTGGGCCGCGGGCATTTTTATCTGGGGCTTTTCGGCACCTGGGTGGCCGGGATGGGCCGCTATTGGGACAACCCCAAGGCGGAGCTGGCGCAGAAACTGGGGCTCGGATCGCTGGCCTACATCTTTGTGCTGTCCGCGCTGCTGTGGTGCGTCTTCCGGCCGGTCGCCGGCCGATCGACAGATTATTGGAAACTCATCAGCTTTGTCGGACTCACCTCGTTTCCGGCGTGGCTTTATGCGATACCGGTCGAGCGATTCACGACCATGGACGCGGCCGTCGCGCTCAATGTGCTGTTTCTGACCGTGGTGGCTGCCTGGCGGCTCGCCCTCTTGTTCCGCTACACCCGCCTCGTTTATCGCTTCGGCTGGTGGCGCACGACCGTCTGCTGCCTGCTACCGATGACCGCCATAATCTGCTTGCTCGCGGCGCTCAACCTGGAGCGTGCGGTGTTCGAGATCATGGGCGGGCTGCGGGAGCCGACCTCGGCCGATGGCGCCTATTTCGTGATCCTGCTGCTTTCCCTGTTGAGCGTGGGCCTGTTTCCGGTGCTCCTGTTAAACTGGCTTTGGTTTGTGTTCGGTCGGAGGCGTGCCGAATCAGCCAATCCTTCCTCTTCTTAAGATCATGCAAAAATCGTTTCGAATCCCAGTCTTGGGTTTGATTTCCAGCATCGCGGTCATCCTTATGGTCGGATGCGCGCACCAGCCTCAGCCCGTGCCGGTCTATG
>JAUPWC010000019.1 GCA_030916665.1 Verrucomicrobiota bacterium | reverse complement strand
TGAGGAGGTGGAGGAGGGGGAGGCGGGGTGTTTTCATGGGAGCAGGGGTTCAGCGTTTTTTGCGCACGAGGATGACCCAGTCGCGGTCCGGGTCGGAGGGCGGCTGGCCGAGGAATTGGCGGGCGTTGTTGTCGCCGTCGCCATCGTCGCCGGTGTTGCCGGTGTTGGTGATGGTGGTGATCGAGCCGGAGCGGAGATCGCCGCCGTTGCGGGGGTCGAACCAGCGGATCTCGTAGGTGCCGAGGAAACGTTCCTTGCCCAGGCCGGTGTAGAGTCCGCCGGCGGTGCCGAGGTTGAGGATAGTTTTGGCGCCGCCGGATTTGAGGAAGACGACGTAGGTGTCACCCGGGAGGGCGAGGCAGTAACCGTCGCGGTGGGAGAGGAGCTCGTTGGCGGGGTTCATGCGCCAGAAGGGGATTTTGTTTTTCCCGAAGAAATCGAGGGCGTGGCGGGCCTGGTCCCAGAATTTGTCGCGGGTGCGCCAGTCCTGGCAGGAGAGGTCGGAGTGCGGGTGCTTGTAGCCGAAATACCATTCGTTGCCCCAGGCACCGGCGAGCAGTGCGCCCCAGAGCGAACTCTGACGGGAGAGATCGTGGGCGGGGTCGATGTCGTCGGGCGGGAGGGCAAAGTTGGCGGGGCCCTGTTCGTCGTTGGCGATGATCCAGGGGCGGTCGGCGGCGACGGAGAGCGTGCGCCAGTGTTGGACGACGGTGTTGCAGGAGTGGGAGTCGATCTGGATGGAGAGGCCGGTGAGGCCGACTTCAGGGCCGAGGAGGTCGTTAAAGGGCAGGCCGTTGTGGATGACGATCGGATGCTGGTAGGAATCGTTGCGGCGGAACCAGGCGACCATGGCACGGCGTTGGTCGGAGTTCATCGGCGTGGTGGGGTGGTTGGTGACCCACTCGCCGTTTTCCTCGCCGAGGTTCCAATTGAGAGCGAGGTGGTGGCCGAAGCGGGCGAGCATCTCACGGTAATAAACCATCGTTTTGAGGCCGACGGAGCCGTGATCGAGGAGGCCCTGGCTTTCCATCTCGGTGAGTTTGAAGTGAAGGAAAAGGCCGAGCCGCTGGGCGTGGGTGAAGACGATTTCCCACTGGGCGAGCTTCGAGATGTCGTAGCGGTCGTGGGTGTGGTAGTCGGTGAACGGGAAAACGTTCTGGTCGTCACCCGCGATGTTCATGGTGAGCATCGAGACGGAGTTGAGACCCTTGCCGGCGATATAGTTGAGGGCGCCGATGAGGGACTTGCCCTTGCCGTCTTTCCAGGTCGGGTCGCTGTTCTGCCAGTCGCGCAGATGGGCCGACCAGGTTTTGACGAGGTTGTCCTTTTGTCCGTCCTGGTGGAAGGTGCCGTCGAAGTCGGCGTATGAGAGGAGATTCTCCGGAGCGTCGGGGCCTTGCTTCAGGAAGTAGACGCCGGAGCCGGCGAAGCGGAGATAGTGGCCACCGTCGTGTTGGAGGCGTCCGTGGGCGCGGAAGTCGCGGCCGGTCTTGTTGGACGGGGCGATGGTGAAGGAGCCGGACGCGCCGTCCATGAAGCCGCCCGGTTCGCCGGCGAGGAGCAGAGCGCTGGCGGCGACGAAGCGGCCCTTGCGGAACTGGACGGACCACGTCCACTGGCCGGGGGCGTCGGGGGCGAAGTGGGCGCGCCAGACGGAGCCGCCGACAGCGGAAGTCTCACCGGCGTTGCCATCGGCGGCGAAGTAGCCGGGAACCAGGAAGGTGCGGCCGGTGGCGGTATGGGTGAAGGTGACGTTGAGGCGGTAGTGGGTGAAGGGGTTGTAGGCGTCGGTCTCGCTGGTTTCGGGGCCCGTGAAGTCGAGCGTGACCTTGTGCCAGGTTTGGAGCTCGCCGTTCACGGCGGCGGCCCGGCAGGGGAGAACTTGGATGGGTGCCAAGACGAAGCATCCAAGGAGGAACAGATGGGTGCGTATCATATTAATTAGCGGGAGAGTTTGAACAGCGCGGAGCCGTGGGGTGGCAGCGTGCGGGTGAGCCGGCCCTCGACCGGTGCTTCGTCGGCACGCGTCCACAGGTTGCGAACCAGCCACGGGCCGCGCATTTCCTCGGCGATCAGATCAAAGCTGACCGCAGCATTCGCATCGCGCAGGTTGAAGAGGGCGACATAGCGGGCGTCGGAGCCCGGCACGTCGGAGACCCAGACGCGGAGCGAATCATCCTTGTGGTTGTTGCCGACCACCTGGCGCGGGCTGGCGCCTTGGGTGTTGACGGCGAGCACCTCCGGGTTGGTCAGCAGCGCGTAGGTCTCCTCATTGGAGGTGAGCGGATCACCGCCCCACATCAGCGGACTCCGGGCGATGCACCAAAGCGTCATAAGGGTCTGGCGTTCGTCGGGCGTGAAGTTGTCGTGGCGCTCGTTGCGTCCCTTCGTGCGGTTGAGATTTTCGGCGCCGGCGAACTCCCAACCGGTGAGCATGAGCCGGCCGATCGGGATCATGTCGGCGTCGGGCCAGGTGCCGCGGCCGATGAAGGGCGACCAGGCGTCGAGCAAGTCGAAATTGCGGCGGAGGTCGGCCCATCGATCCCAGAAGTCGGCGGAGACGCGCCACATGTTGGCATTGGCGACGAGGTGCGCGGCCCGGCTGGGAGATACTTCGCCATAGGATAAACTGAAGACCATGGGCCGTCCGGTCTTGTCGATGGCGCGCCGCATCATGGCGATCTCGCGCTCGTGGTAGGTCGGTCGGAGCATGTCATCGGCCTTGATGAAATCGACGCCCCAGTCGGCATACATCTGGAAGAGATCGTCGTAGTAGGCCTGGGCGCCGGGGTGATCGACGTTCACGCCGGTGAAGATACCGCCTTGGAACGAGCTGGTGTCGCCCGTTTCGGCGATATCCTGCATGCGGTAGGGCGTGCCCCGCACGGGGAGATTGGCTTCGACGGCCTGCGTGGGAATGCCGCGCATCAGGTGCAGGCCGAATTTCAGCCCCTTGGCATGTGTGTAGTCGGCGATGGCCTTGAGACCGACGCCGTTGGCCGCGGATGGGAAACGGTTGAGCGCGGGTATGGGACGACCGAATTCATCCACTGTCAGCTGTGGCTGGAGCAGGCCGGTCGCGGGGTCGCGGCGCTGCCGGGGTTCCCAGGTATGCCAGCTGTGGTCCGGATCCCAGCCGGCGGGACCGGGATGAAACCACATGTAATCCATGACGGCGTATTCGTAGCCGTGGGGAAGTATCTTCTCGGCAAGCACGTCGACGACAGCCTTGAACTGGCTTTCCGTGATGGCGGCGTGGTAGGCGTCATAGCTGTTCCAGCCACGCGGGGGCGTGATTGCCCAGGTCGCGAAGGGACGGGGCTCGAAAGGGGCGGAGGCTGACGCAAGGCTGGCGCCTAGAGAGAATGCGCCCAGGGCGAGGAGGATCGCCCGGGCAGCCGAAATGGGGTGGCTAGACATGGGGAAAGCATCCCAATGGTGCCTTGGGAGTCCGCGCAGGCGAAGCCCTCAGGATTTGACCGTAATCACCCGGAGCGGGTCAGCGTGGAGATCAGAGCCGGTGCAGGAGCACGCGGCGGAATTTGACCACTCCGGATCCGTATTGGAGCGCGATGGGACCGGCGGCGTGCCTGGTGTTGCGGACTGCGTCGACGGTGCGCACACCGTTGAGTGTCACCGTGAGCACCGGGCCGCGTGCGCTGATCTCGTAGGTGTTCCAACGGCCGCCGGCCTTGGGCATGGGATCGACGGCCGCGACTCCGACAATGGCGCCGGTGCCGTATCGGGGCTCCGGGCGCCGGTCGAATATGTTCACCTCGTAGGCGTTGGCGTCGGTGACGACCCGCCGGTCGCTGCAACGGAGGAAAACGCCGCTGTTGGCCGGCTCATCGACCCAGAACTCCACGCGCAGCTCGAAGTCGGCGTAGGCCTCCTTGGTCACGAGGAATCCCTTGCCCGCGGTGGCCTGCACGGCTCCCCCGGCGACGGTCCAGTTGGCGTCGCCGAGCCGGTCCCAGCCGTCGAGGCCGGTGCCATCGAACAGGGTGATCCAGTTTTCGTCGGCGCGGACGGCGCACACGGTCAGCAAGGAGGCGAGAAACAGAGGGATGATGTTTTTCATGACGGGTTGGTGGTGGGCGATGAATCCGTGAGGTAGGGTACGAGGGTATCGGTGGAAATGGCCGCCAAGGGAAAATCAGCGCGGTAGCGGGGCCCCGGCGAAAAAACGCGGAGAGATGAGCGCGACGCCTTCGCCGTTGAAGCCGGGGGCCGGTCTCAGCACCAGATGGACATCGCGGATCTGTTTGGCGTCGCG
>JAUPWC010000173.1 GCA_030916665.1 Verrucomicrobiota bacterium | reverse complement strand
CGTGCATCCATTACCGCGCCACCGGCAAGACCACGATGCTCGCCCTCGCCCGCAAGGCCGCCGACTACATCGACAATCTCTGCAAAACCCGCCCGCAGGAACTCGCGCGCAACGCCATCTGCCCGTCGCACTACATGGGCGTCGTCGAGCTATACCGCGTCACCCGCGAGCCGCGCTACCTTGAGCTGGCGAAGCAGCTCATCGAGATCCGCAGCCTCGTCCCGCCCGACGTCGGCTCCGACCACAACCAGGACCGCACGCCCTTCCGCGAGTCCACCGAGGCCGTCGGCCACGCCGTGCGCGCCAACTACCTCTACGCCGGTGTCGCCGACCTGTTCGCCGAGAACGGCGACGCCACCCTCCTCCGGCCGCTCAAGGCCATCGCCGACGACGTCGCCGGCCAGAAACTCTACATCACGGGCATGACCGGCGCGCTCTACGACGGCGCCTCTCCCGACGGCGCGGACCACCGCCAGCACCGCTACATCAAGACCGTCCACCAGGCCTACGGCCGCGACTACCAGCTCCCGAACCTCACCGCCTACAACGAGACCTGCGCCACCATCGGCTACGGCCTCTGGATGTGGCGCCAGCTCGCCGTCACCGGCGACGCCGCCTATGCCGACCTCTTCGAGCAGACCCTCTTCAACGGCATCCTCCCCGGCATCAGCCTAGAGGGGAAACACTACTTCTACGTCAACCCGCTGAAGAAGCTGAACGACTTCGACTATCCGCTCCGCTGGTCGCGCACACGGCAGCCCAACTACAAGTCCTCCTTCTGCTGCCCGCCCAACGTCGTCCGCACCATCGCCGAGGCGCACAACTACGTCTATTCGCTCTCGCCCGACACCGTCTGGGTTCACCTCTACGCCGCCTCCACCCTCGACACGAAGTGGACCGACGGCTCGCGCATCAAGCTCCGCCAGGAAACAAACTATCCATGGGACGGAGGCGTGAAGCTCGTCATCGAGGAGGCCCCCGCCACCGAGACCAAGCTCAAATTCCGTATCCCCGGTTGGCTGAGTCCCGATCAGGTCTCGGTGAAACTGAATGGCTCGGTGCTGCCGAACGAATTCCAGCCCGGCACCTACGGCTTCATCCAGCGCGTCTGGAAAGCCGGCGACACCGTCGAGCTCACGATGGATTTCCAACCCACGCTCTGGGAAGCCAACCCACTCGTCGAGGAGACCGTCAACCAGGTCAGCATCAAATACGGCCCGCTCGTCTATTGCGTCGAGTCCAACGACCTCCCCGAAGGCGTGCGCCTGGAAGACGTCGCCGTCTCGCTCGCCACGCCCGGCAGCTTCAAGGCCCAGCGCGAACAGATCGCCGGCGCCGACGTGTTGACCTTCACGCTCGACGGTCTCGCCCTGCCGCGCCGCGACTGGGCCAAGGGCGAGCTCTACCGCCCGCTCACGGCCGCGACACCGCGGGCCATCAGCTTCAAGGCTGTCCCCTACTACGCCTGGGGCAACCGCGGCGACACCGAGATGAGCGTGTGGCTGCCCGTGCGCTGAAATCGTTCTCGTTCTCTTAATCGTTCTCCTTCTCCACCCTCTTCGCGCTACCCTACCCAAACCCTGAGAGAACGATTAAGATTACGATAACGAGAACGAGCTGCGCGCCACCCTTTTCTGAGATCTGCCGTCTGAACTTCTTCCCCCTTTCTCCCCTTCTTCCATGACCCCTCCAGCCCCCACCCCCGCCGCCGATCACATCACGCCCCAACAATGGAAATGGTCCGCCCTCGCGGGCATGGCCTCCTACCTTGACGCCGGCTCCATCGTCGGCCTCGGCGTCGGCATGGTGAACTTCGAAAAGGCCTTCGCGCTCTCCAAGGGCGAGGTCGGCACGCTCGCCGCCATCGGCCCCAACGCCATCGGCTGCGCCGTCGGCGCCATCGTCGGCGGCTGGCTCGGCGACAAGCTCGGCCGCAAGACCATCTACCAATACGACCTGCTCGTCTATGCCGTCGGCATCCTCCTCGCCGCCTTCGCCGTGAACCGCGAGATGCTCTTCGCCGGCACCGTCATCATCGGCCTCGCCGTCGGCGCCGACGTGCCCACCTCGCTCGCACTGGTCGGCGAGTTCGCCCCGGCCAAGGCCCGCGGCAAACTCCTCGGGTTCACCCAGGTCTCGTGGTGCCTCGGCCCCGTGATGGTCTTCGTGCTGGCCGCCTTTTTCTCGGCGGTCCTTTCGCCGGAAAATCAGCTGCTCGGCACCCGCATCGTGCTCTTCCACCTCTTCATCGTCGCCGTCGTCACCTGGGCCCTGCGCCGCGGCCTGACCGAGTCCGTCCGCTGGAAGGAGGCCGCCACCGGCACCACGAACGCGGTCCGAAACATCGGCGCCCTGTTCACCGGCCGCAACCTCCGCGCGCTCGTCTGGACCGCCACCATCTACCTCTTCTGGAACCTCGCCGCCGGCACCGCCGGCCTCTTCAACCCCTACATCATCGAGACGCTCGGCGCGGGCGGCCCGGTCGCCAGCGTGCTGCTCTCGTGCTCGGGCTTCGTGATCGCGATGTTCGTCACGGTCTTCGTGTTCATGCGCCACTCCGACCGCGACTACCGCTCGCGCCGCCTGATGTGGGGCATCGGCGCCATCGTGCAGGTCATCGCTTACGGCATGCTGCTGTTCCTGCCTTTCAGCAT
>JAUPWC010000172.1 GCA_030916665.1 Verrucomicrobiota bacterium | reverse complement strand
CCGTTAGTGTGCATTAGTGGTTAAACGGTTGGGTGGTTTGGTTGTGCTATTTCGCGGAGACAATCTGCGCCGGCGACAGGGTCACGCCGGCGGCGGTGAGTTGGGCGGGGGTGGCGTCGGTGATAAGGGTGCCGAGCTTGTCCCAGCCGGCGACGCGGTGCGGGGTGGCACGGCCGGCCTTGGAGGCGTCGAGGCAGAAGAACACCTGCGCGGCGCGTCGCAGCACGGCTTTCTGGAAGTCGGCGAGCTCCGGGTGGGAGTTGGTGATGCCGCCGGCATCGAGGCCCTCGCCGCCGAGGAAGGCCGCGTCGAAGTCCCAGGCCGCGAGCGCGCGCACGGCTTCGGCGCCGAGCAGGACGGCCTGGCGGTGCAGGAAAGTGCCGCCGAGCACGTGCAGGTCGAGGCCGCGGGCGCCGCCGAGCAGGGTGGCGACGGTGAGGCTGTTGGTGACGACCGTGAGGCCCGTGAGATCGCGGCGCGCGCGCAGGAGCTGGCGGGCAACGGCCTGCACGGTGGTGCCGGCGTCGAGGAAGACGGTGCCGCGGCGCGGGATCTTCTCCACGGCGGCGGCGGCGATGCGGCCCTTGGCCGTGCGGGCGCGGCCCGAGCGCTCGCCGAGCGAGGCGAAGGTGGTGTTGTAGTCGGCCAGGGCTCCGCCGCGCGTGCGGGTGATATGGCCGTTGGCCGCGACTTCCGACAGGTCGCGGCGCGCCGTGGCCTCGGACACCCCCAGCCGCCGGCAGATCTCCGCCACGGGCAGGAAGCCGTCGGTCCGGATTAGGGCGCGCAGGCGCTCGTGACGCTGGTCGACGATGTGGCGGGGGACTCGCATGGGGCGGACGCGCAGGGGCTCATTTTATATGAGCGAAGTCAATCATATAGCTTTCCGGGCGGTTCGGAGCGTCCGAATGGGCGACCTCTTCTGTCATCCTGAGCGAAGCGAAGGATCCAGCAGGGCGACCGCAGCGTTGATCGTTCTGGATCCTTCGCTTCGCTCAGAATGACATGCAATTGAATGTTGCCAGCTGCCCGGCGGGAGCCGGGCCTCCACCGATGCCTCTCACACGTCCAGAATCTGAATGCCGTGGGCGGGGAGCGAGACGGTGCGCGTCGCCTTCCGGTCGCCGAGCGTGACGGTGGTCGTCTCGTCGGTGCCGGCGTTGTTGATGACGACGAGCTTCCCGGCCTGCGGGAAACAGGTCGCCTCGGTCTTCACGTTGACGGACTGCCAGGTGCCCCACGCGCCTTCCTGCGAAGCGGCCCAATGGAGCGCGCGATGCAACAGGCGCGTGTTCTCGAAGGTGAACTTGAAGCCGCTCAGGTAAACCGCACGGCCCTGGCCGAAGGCGTGCGTCGCGAGCCGCGGCGACCCGTCGCGGTCGGCGAGCACCGAAGTGGCAGCGCCGTGGACATAAATGCCGTCGGTGTCCTTGCCGAGATCGAGCGGGGCGGTGACGTCGGCGGTGATGAAGTGCGGCGCCGCCGGCACCGCGGGCGCGGCGTATTTGTATTTTCCGTTGGCCACGCGGTCGCCGGTGTCGCGGTCGAGACCGAACACCTGCGCGAGCTTGAAGCACTGGCCGGCGCGCGGACGCGCGCCGGGCTCGCCGATGCCGACCACGCCGCCGCCCTTCCGGGCGAATTGGGTGAGGATCGCCTCGACGCGGGCGTCATCCCAATAATGGCCGCCGCTCCAGGCGGAACCGGCCCGGCCGCAGTTGATCACGGCTTTCACGCCGCGCGGCACCCCGTCCTTCACGAGGTCGTCGAAGCTGAGGAACGTCACGTCGAGTGCGAGACCGGCGAGGGATTCGAGCACATCGTAGAGCGCCACGCCGGGCGTGAAGTGGCCCGAGCAGGTCCACGCGCGCAGGTCGCCCCACGCGGTGAGCACGGCGACCTTGAACGGCGCGACCCAGGGCTGGCCGCCGGCGTGGAAGGATTTCAGGAGGCGGAATTCCTTCGCGAGGCCCTCGATGTAGTCCTGAAAATCGGGGAACGGCTCGACGAGCGAGAGGTAGCCGCCGAGGCCGATGCGGTCGATCGGCGCGCGCACGAGGCCGCGACGGGCGTCGATCCAGAAGTTCTTCGCATCGAGCGTGGGGTTGCCGCCGGCCTTGAAGGTCGGCTCGCCCTTGAGGCCGGTCGGGAAGAGATACGGGTGCAGGCGCAGCTCGCGGGTCTTCGCGCCGGTGGAATGAGCGCACAGGCGGACCTCAAAGGCGTTGAACACGCACTTGATGAGCCCGTCGAAGCCGAACTCCTTGAAGCGCGGGCTGCTCGGCTCCACGCCGATCCAATGGTCGTCGTAGAAAACGTAGGCGAGCTTCTGGTGCCGGTGGACGAGGTCGATGCACTTGCGGCCGAACTCGATCACGAAGCCGTGGATGAAATCCATGTAGTCGCGGTAGCGGCGCGACGGGGCGTTGTGCGTGGAGTTGTAGAGACCGCCGTTGACGAAGTCCTCCGACGTGAGGCGGTAGCCATATTCCTTTTCGAAAAGCGTGAGCGCGCGCGGGCTGACGGTCATCTCGTAGTCGCCCCAGTCCGAGTAGATGTCGCGGAGTTTCGCGTGGTCGGCGCCCCAGAACCACGAGAAGTTGTAGAACATCGAGGTGAAGCGCACGACCTTGGTCGCCGGGTGGTCGGCCAGCCACTTTTCGAGGGTGGCGAGCAGCACCTTCTGCGTCTCGGGCTGCATCGGGTCCACGGCGGCAAGATGCTCGCGATCACCCCAGTTGTTCGTGAGGTGGTTATACATCGAGATCTCCTCCCAGAGGCGGAAGGCGAGGAAGTTCACCGTGTATTGGTGGCCGGGGACGGTGCCGGTGATGGTGACGGTGCCCTTCTTCGGGTTGACCGACCATTTGGTCTTCGGGACCTCCTTGCCCGTGGTGCGGTTGAAAACCTGCCACCACTTCTTCGGGTTGTCGCCGAAGTTCACCGTGAACTGCTCCGTGTAGTAACCGGCGAGCAGCGTGACGGAGGTCGTGGCCTGGGCGGCGACGACGGGAAAGCTCATGAGGAAGTTCTGCTGGAGCTTGTCGTGGTTCGCGCGCGCCCAGGGCTGGACCGAGCGCACCAGGCAGAGTGTCGAGTAGATCGCGTAGCCGGACTGCACGATCTCGGGGGAGAGCTGCGTGCCGTCGGAGTCGCGGATGGTGTCCGCGCCCCATTTTTGGGCGAGGCGCAGCGTGAGCTGCTCGTAGCCGGCTTCGCCGGGCAGCGTGAAATCACCGTGGGAGAGGTTCGGGGCACTCATGGAAAGAAGGGAGGAAGGAAGAGCGGAGGAACTGGGGTGTAAAGCCGCCAGCCAACCCGGTTCCGCGCCCGCCCGGAAGGCGCGGCTTTTCGGATTGTCCGGCCCCGCGACCGTGGGAGCATGGCGGCCACCCTGCATCCTGCGTTCCGGTGCCCCCTTCCCCTTCACCGCCAAGCCTTTCCCTCGCCGGCGCTTGGCGCGTCTGCATGGATGCGACGCTGCCGGACAACACGCTGCCGCCCGCGACGGCCTTCGCGGCGGAGATCATCCTGCCCGCGGCCACCGAGACCGCCGGCCTCGGCCCGCTCAATCCCGACCACCGCGCCGACCGCCTGACCGCCGTGCGCCGGATCGAGGGCGCGGTGTGGTATGAACGCGAATTCACCGTGCCGGAAACCTGGCGCGGGCGGCCGGTCGTCCTCTTTCTCGAACGCACGAAGTGGTGCCGCGTCTGGCTCGACGGCCGGCCCGTCGGTGAGTGCGCGCTGCTCTGCGTCCCGCACAAGCATCCGCTCGGCGTGCTCGCACCCGGAACGCACCGCCTGGCGCTTCACGTGGACAACCGCCGCAAGCCCGCGCCCGGCGACAACCACCAGACCTCCGAGCATACGCAAGGCAACTGGAACGGCGTGCTCGGCGCGATCGAACTGCGCGCCACCAGCCCGCTCCGGATCGCCCACGTCGGGGTCGTGCCCGACGTAGCCGCCCGCGCCTTCCACCTGACCGTGCGCCTCGAGTCTTCGACGGAATGTTCGTCTTACGAACATTTGCAGGCAGCTCCCGAGCCAGATGGAGGAACAAAGCATGACGCCAATGTTCGTCTTACGAACATTGGCCCGGGGTCGGAGACGCGGTTTTTGGGCAAAGTGATGGTGACTTGCGGGGATCGGGAGGTGGGCACTCCCGCGGCGCAAGAGGTGAAACTCACGCTGCAGGCGGGACCGGACGCTGCGCTCTGGGATGAGTTCTCCCCCGCCCTGCATCGTATCTCCGTCAGGCTTGAGTCGCCACAGGGGAACGACGAGCACGTCGTCACGACCGGGTTGCGGGAGTTCCGGCGCGCGGGCACGCAGTTTGCGATCAACGGGCGCGTGGCCTTTCTCCGCGGCGAGGTGAACTGCGCGGTGTTTCCCGAGACGGGGCATACGCCGATGGTTGTCGCCGCGTGGCGACGGTATTTTCAAATCTTGCGCGCGCACGGCATGAACCATGTGCGCTTCCACAGCTGGACGCCGCCCGAGGCCGCGTTCACGGCCGCGGACGAGCTGGGCTTCTACGTGGCGACGGAGCTGCCGTTCTGGGGTGAGTGGACGCCCGCCATCGCCGACGCGCTAGCCCCCGAGGGCGAGGCCATCCTGCGCGCCTACGGGCAT
>JAUPWC010000018.1 GCA_030916665.1 Verrucomicrobiota bacterium | reverse complement strand
CCACGACATCAGCGTCGGTTCGGGCGACCTGCTGCCGGACTTCCGGCTCCTGCACCTTCCTTTCGACGACGATGAGGCGCCGGATTCCGACCGGCCGGTCGTGCAGCTGCCGGTGGATTTCGAGGTGGAGAATGTTTCGGCGGAAAATGAACACCGGGTTGAGTGCCACCGCATCGAGGTGAGCCAGGACGGGGTCCGGTTCACCGCGCTGCTGCGCCACGGCAGCGACAGGCTCACGACCGTGCAATTGGACCGCGAGCTGATCCAGGCGATTGCCGCAGGCCGGAGCCCCAATCTGCCGACCGCGAAACTCACCACCCCCACCTTCAACTGACCCTACCATGGCTGATTATAACTGCGTCTCCCGCACCAACTACTTCCGGGGCAAGGATGTCCCGGCTTTCAAGGCCTGGGCCAAGCAACGTGGCCTGGAAATATTTACGAGCGAGGACCATGCTGGACAATTCGCCCTCGCTCCCGGTGACGACTACTACGGGGCCTTCCCCAGTCACGACGGCGAGACCAACGAAGATATCGACTTTGTCCGGGAACTTTCCGCCCACTTGGAGGAACGGTCCGTCGCGGTGATCCTCGAGGCCGGGGCGGAAAAACTGCGCTACATCAACGGGTATGCGATCGCGGTCAATGCCCGGGGTGAAAGCGTCCAGCTATTCCTGGACGACATCTATCAGCTCGCTGCACAGGCATTTCCCGGATCGGACATAACCCGCGCCGAATACTGACTGGATGCCTCCGGTCCTTGGACCGGAGGCTATCCTCGCTACGGGCGCGGCATCCCCGCGAACGGTCACACGATGACTTCCCTCAGAACATGGTCCCTGGGGCACGCTGGTCAAAAATAGGGAAGCTTCATTTCCATGAATCGTTCGTACGGGACCCGCACCTGCGCTTCATCAAGGGCCTTTCGCTGATCGTCCTTCGCAACCGGACCCGTTAGCTTGATAAACGGCTTTACTGTCCCGAACGGCGCACCGGTGTCCCAGTGGAATTCGACGAAAATGAAAACCCGGCCGATCTTTTCGCGGAGAATGACAAAGCCCTCCGTGGCGCTATCCCAAATGCCCAGGTGGCTGTTCCGGGCATGAGCCAAGTAGAGGCACCCGTCAGAAAGATCACTGATCGGCAGATATCGGGACGAGTTCTGCAGGGCCAAGTCATGCGCAAAGGACCCATTCGGCGGCGGTCCTGATCTGGCTGGCCGGGGCGAATGGAAGAATTCAGACATAAAGTGGAGTTGCTCCCAGTGGCCCCTGGGAGCGTTGGCCCAAATCGATTTTGATGGAGTTGCCCACACGGGCTGCCAACCAAATTCCGCTGCTCACGGATTGGCCCCTCGATGTGACGCCCATGGGGCGTTCCCGGGACAAATGCATACTTCCGCACGTGGGCCCTATTTTGTCACGCCCGCCAAGGTAGTCCGCGCTGCGCGCGGCTCCACCTTTCCCTCCAGCGGCCTTCCCCCTCGCGAGGAGCACTGCGCTCCTCGCTCGGCGGCCTCGTCGGTGGCTGGGCGTGCCTGCAAGGCCCAGCGCGCGGAGCGCGCCACGAGAACCGGGCATGACGCCCGGCCGGGGCGCAACGTGCGCCCAACGTCATGAATCAAACCAAACTGGACCTAGGCCTGGACGCACCCGAATCAGAACCCGTCCTCGCGTGCGGCGAGCAGCCGCAGGCGCGGTTCGACCACTTCGGCGCCGGTGCGCTGAGTGACACCGAACTGCTCGCCCTCATGTTGCAACACGGACTGGCCACCCGCGAACTGATCGATCTTTCCTCGCGCCTGATCGCCGAAGCGGGATCGCTGCGGGGCATCGCCGCGTGGCAGCCGGTGGACTTCGAGCGACTGAAGGGCATCGGCCGGGTGAAGGCACGGCAGCTCGCCGCCCTGGTGGAAATCGCCCGGCGGATGATGATGCCGGGCGGCCCGGAAGCACCGGTGCTCAACCGGCCGGAACTCATCGCGCAATACTTCGCACCCATTATCCGCGGATTGGAAATCGAGAAGTTCTGGGTGCTCTGCCTGAACCGGAAGAACCGGCTGAAGAAACTGGTGGAAGTGACTTCCGGCACGGCCACCAGTTCCCTGGCGCATCCGCGCGAGGTGTTCCGGGCGGCGATTCGCGAGGGGGCAACCGGCATAGTATGCGTGCACAACCACCCTTCCGGTGACCCCGCTCCTTCCGCGGCCGACGTTCAGGTCACACGGCAGTTGCGCGACGCCGCCAGGGCGGTGGACATCGAGTTGCTCGACCATGTGATCATCGGGACACCCGGCGCCGATCCTCGGGGCCTTGGTTACATGTCCTTTCGGGAAGCGGGTATAATTTAAGGAGGGCCATCACATGAAAATCACCGCGTCCCATCAACTGATGGAAACCTTCACCGTCGTTGCCTATATCCTGCCCGACGGTGGCCACTATGTGAAAACTGTCACGGCGGCGGATGCTACAACTGCGGCGGTGTTGATGCGCAAGAAGCTGCGCCTGAAACTGCGCGAGTTTGAAGTAATCGGCGTCATCAAAGGCAAAGTGGATTTTGCCACGGTGGACCGTACACGGGTAGCCTTGGCCCCTTACACCCCGGCATCACCATGAGGGCTGAGGTTAACGTGCTGGGAGCAAAGAGGGTCCGTAGCGATCTGCCGGTCAGATGCCGCGAGGCGATGCCATTGACCTGAGGTACGCGGCGACGGCCAGCTGGGGAATCTTTTCCTGTTCAATCGACCACCTCCGCTCGTAAAGTACATTGGCAACCGCACGTTCCTCGGGAGACAGTTGAGGGAGGACGCATTCAGCGGGACGCTGGGCCGTGACACCTAGGTGCTCATAGTCAGCCAGCGTTGCGGCATCCATCAGCATGGAACTGACATGAGGGAAATGGCTCCTCAATCGGTCGAGGATGACGAACCCGTAGGGATCCAAGTCGCCCCAGTAGGTGATCGGGCAGTCGACCAGCCAGCCCAAGCTTCCCAACCGGGCGGCGGCATTACCTTCGCCAAGGAACAATAGGGCTCCGGAAAAACTGGGAAAGGAAAGGT
>JAUPWC010000171.1 GCA_030916665.1 Verrucomicrobiota bacterium | reverse complement strand
GCGGCGTCCCGGCCCTGCTGCAGCTGCAACCGATCAGCGGGCTCGGCCTCGCCGTGACGGCCATCGCCAGCATCACCGCCGCCGTCGGCCAGCTGGCCATGACGCGTGCGTTCCGCGACCTCAGCGTCGCCGAGGGCTCGCTTCTCCAGATGCTCGTGCCCGTCGGCATCGCCGTGGGCGGTGTGGTGTTCTTCCACGAGCGCTTCAGCTCCAACGAGCTGATCGGCGCCGCCCTCATCCTCGCCGGCACGACCTTCATCGCCCTCCGCCAACCCACCCGCGCCAACGCCGAGGCGGAGTGATCATCTCCTGTAGGGGCGCGCCTTGTGCGCGCCCGTTCGAATGCGCGTTCCCACGCGTGGGCGCGGTCAAGCCGCGCCCCTACACAACGCCTTTTTTCGTGTCTTTCGTGTGTTTCGTGGTCTCCCTAGTTCCGTGAAAAAACTCATCCTCTGGGACATCGACGGCACGCTCATCGTCTCACACGGCGCGGGCATGCGCGCCATGGAGAAGGCGCTCACCAAGCGCTTCGGCGTAAACGTGGGCCTCGACTCGATCGACTGGGCCGGACGCACCGACACCTGGCTGACCGGCGAGGTTTTCCGCCACGCCGGCCTGCCCGACACACCGAAGAACGCCCACGACTACCTCGAAGCCTACCTTGAGCTGCTACCGCAGGAACTGGCCGGCGGCCCACAGGGCCATGTGCTCCCGGGCGTGTTCGAGCTGCTTGAGACGCTGCACCGCCGCGACAATGTCGCCCAGGGCCTGCTCACGGGCAACCTCAAGCGCGGCGCGGAGTTCAAGCTCACGCACTACAAGGTCTGGCACTACTTCGAATTCGGCGCCTTCGCCGACGACAGCCCGCGCCGCAACGACCTCGGGCCGCACGCGCTGCGTCGCGCCAAGGAACGCCACGCCGTGGAATTCGATCCCGCGAACACCTTTATCCTCGGCGACACGCCGCACGACATCGAGTGCGGCAAGGTCATCGGCGCGCGCACCATCGGCGTGGCCACCGGGCGTTACTCCGTCGAGGAACTGGCCGCGCACCAGCCCACGGCGGTGTTCAGGGACTTCAGCGACACGGCGGCGTTTTTGCGGATGATCGATCAAGAGTAGGGCCGGTCTCTGACCGGCCGCCATTGCCCAAAAGGCCAGTCATAGGCCCCACCCTCACCGTGTCACCGTCTCCACCGCCACGACCTGTCCGTCGCGCAGGATCAGGCGCATGGTCTCCATGTCGGCATCGGGAGTGGAACTCATGCTGATGCCCGTGCTGGTGCTGCGGTAGCCGCCGCTGCCCACGGACAGGCCGATGCTCAGGCGCGGGCGGTTCCGGTAATAAACCCACACCTCGCTCTCCTCGTTGGTTTCGTCCCGGCGCGAGAGTTTTCTGCCCGGTTTGCCGAGCGCCATCTCGGCCATCTCGGCGGTGTAGCCGACCTCGACGCGGCCCTCGCGGATGTTGCGGCGGACATCGGAGGGATACTCCGAGTAGGCGGCGCGGTTGGCGTCGATGCGGCTTTGCGGCGTGGACGTCACGCAGCCGGCGGTCAGGCCGACGGCGGCAGCGAGCAGGAGGGTGGATAAGACGCGCATGGTGGGAATTTGGTTTGCCGGGCAGGTTAAGGGGCGAAGTATCGACAGCCACCCCTTTCCGGGGTTCATTCTTCCGCCGCCACGACCCATGAAAAAGTTCACCATCGCCATCGGTTCCGACCACGCCGGCTTCGCCTACAAGGAGAAGATCAAAGCCATGCTCCTCGCCGAGGGGCACACGGTCCGTGACTACGGCACCAGCTCCGACGCGCCCTGCGACTATCCAGATTTCATCCGCCCCGTCGCCGAGGCCGTCGCCCGCGGTGAATACGAGCGCGGCATCGTGCTCGGCGGTTCGGGCAACGGTGAGGCCATCGTCGCCAACCGCGTGAAGGGCGTGCGCTGTGGCCTCTGCTGGACCGAGCAGGTCGCCATCTGGAACCGCTCCCACAACGACGGCAACGTCCTCTCTCTCGGCCAGCGCACCGTCACCGAGGAAGAGGCCCTGAAGATCGTAAAGATCTGGCTTGCCACCGAGTTCGAAGGCGGACGCCACCTCGGCCGCATCAATAAGATCGACGCCTAAGTCGCTTTCCCAAACTAGCACAGGCGAGCGCTTTGAATAATTGATTTGACATTGTAGCATTTATTCTGATTCTATTGAGCCATGGGAACAAGACACCGCGGCTCCATCGAAGAGATCAACGCCCTGAACGCCTTCATCAAGCTTCAGCGGGCGGCGGAATCGGTGTCGGCCCGGGTCCATAGCGTCCTCCCCGACGATCTCACGATCACCCAGTTCGGCGTGCTGGAAGCCCTCCACCACATCGGGCCGCTTTGCCAGAGCGAGTTGGCCGAGAAACTCCTTAAGAGCGGCGGCAACCTCACTCTCGTCGTAGACAACCTGGAGAAAGCCGGTCTCGTCTTGCGCGAGCGCGATCCCGCCGATCGGCGCTTCGTGGTCGTGAAGCTCACCCCCAAGGGCCAGACCTTCATTGCCGCCCTCTTTCCCAAGGTCGTCGCCAACGTCACCCGCGAGATGGCCAGCCTCTCCTCCACCGAGCTCTTCGACCTCGGTCGCCTCTGCAAGAAGATCGGCCGCCAAGCCTGATTTCTTCATTCCCAATGCTTCAACATCAAACTTTATGAAAACCCAAACCTCCCACGTCACCGGCCTACACCACATCACGGCCATATCTTCGGACGTTAAGCGCAACGTCCAGTTCTACACCCAGGTCCTCGGCCTGCGCTTCGTGAAGAAGTCCGTCAACCAGGACGACACCGGCACCTACCACCTCTACTACGGCAACTACACCGGTGCGCCCGGCACTGCGCTCACCTTCTTCCCGTGGGCCGGCCTGCCGCGTGGACGTCCCGGCCGCGGTCAGGCCTACGCCACCGCCTTCTCCGTGCCCGCCGGCTCCCTGCCCTACTGGCAGGAGCGTCTCGCGCGCTTCAAGGTTGCGCCCTTCCCGGTCGAGGAACGCTACGGCGACCAGGTCCTGCCCTTCATGGACCATGATGGCCTGCGTCTCGAAATCGTCGCCACCGCGGAGAACGATCCGCGTCCGGCAACGCCCTCCCCTGACGTCCCGGCCGAACATGCCATCCGCGGCTTCCACAGCACGACCCTCGCGCTGAACGACGCGTCCGCCACCGCGGCCGTGCTCACGGGGCAGATGGGGTATCGCCAGGTCGGCGAAGGCGGCTACCGCACGCGCTACACCGTGGCCGACGGCGGTCCCGGCACCTACGTGGACCTGCTCGTCGATCCCGCCATTCCGCGCGGCCTCAACGGCGCCGGCACCGTCCATCACGTGGCCTTCCGCGTGCCGGACGACGACGCGCAGGTCGCCGCCCGCTCCGTGCTGCAGGAGAATGCCCTGATGGTGAGCCCGGTGATCGACCGCGCCTACTTCAAGTCCATCTACTACCGTGAGCCCGCCGGCGTCCTCTTCGAGATCGCCACGGACCAGCCCGGCTTCGCCATCGACGAACCGGTCGAAACGCTCGGCACGAAACTCTCGCTGCCGCCGCACCTCGAGCCGCACCGCGCCGAGATCGAAGCCTCCCTGCCGAAGATCGGCTGAACCAATCGTTCTCGTTCTCTTAATCCTAATCGTTCTCTCGCCTTAAACCCACCGACCAAAACCCGGGATTAAGATTACGAGAACGATTAAGAGAACGAGCCATGCCTCCATCACCATGTCCTCCCTCTCCTACACCCACCGATACGAACCCGCCACTGCGGCCAACGCCAGCCCGTTGCTCCTCCTCCACGGCACCGGCGGCAACGAACACGACCTCATCCCGCTCGGCCAACAACTCGCGCCCGGCTCGGCGTTGCTGAGCCCGCGCGGCGACGTCAGCGAGCACGGCATGCCGCGCTTCTTCCAGCGTTTCGCCGAAGGCGTCTTCGACCTCGCCGATGTGGCCAAACGCACGCACGCGCTGGCCGATTTCGTCGTCGCCTCCGCCACGAAATACGGCTTCGAGACCTCGCGACTGACCGCGCTCGGCTATTCCAACGGCGCCAACATCGCCGCCTCGCTTTTCCTGCTGCGCCCCGAGGCTCTCGCCGGTGCGGTGCTGCTGCGCCCGATGGTCGTGCTGGAGCCGGCCAAGCTGCCCGACCTCCGTGGCAAACGCCTGCTGCTCCTGTCCGGCCGGCACGACCCGATCGTGCCCGTGGAGCACCCGGATCGCCTCGCCGCGCAACTTCGAGCCGCTGGCGCCGACGTAAAGCTTCAGTGGCTCGACACCGGGCACCCGCTCACCGACGCCGACTTGGGACACGCCGCCCGCTTCCTTCAGGCGACCCGCTGAGCGATGAAATCTGTCCCCAGTGGGCAGCACCCTTGCGCGCCCGACCAACGCCCGCGAGCGGGCTGCCCACCTGCCGCTGAGATTTTGATTCCCGCGGGGGGGAATACCCGGCAACCTGCCGCCACTTCCCTCCCGTGGCCAAGTCCTCTCCCCGCACCTCGAAAGCCAAAATCAGCCGCGCCCGCTGGGCCGCCATCCGGCTGTTCGCCATGGATGTGGACGGCGTGCTGACCGACGGCACGGTTGAAATCCATTCCGACGGCACGGAATCGAAGCAGTTCTCCATCCTCGACGGCATGGGCCTCGTGCGCCTGAACAAGGCCGGCGTCGCCGTGGCCTGGATCTCCGGCCGGGCCTCCGGCGCCACCACGGCCCGCGCCACCGAGCTTCGCGTCCCCCACCTGGTCCAAGGCCGCACCGACAAGCTCATGGCGTTGCAAGAACTCGCCAGCCAGCTCGGCCTGACCGCCGCGCAAGTCTGCTACATGGGCGACGACGACATCGACGCCCCGGCCATCAACTGGGCCGGCATCGGCGTGGCTCCCGCGACTTCCATGCCCGCCGCCCTCAAGGTCGCCGACCTCGTGCCCAACCGCGCGGCCGGTCGCGGCGCCGTGCGCGAAGTGTGTGAACAAATCCTGGCCAACCGGGGTCAGTAACGCCGCATGCGTCTCCTTCCGCGCCTCATCCTGCTGTTCGTCGCCGCCTCCGCGCTGGCGCTGGCCTCGACCACCCGCATCGCCACCGACAAGCCGATCGTGAATTTCCGTCTGCCGGACTTCACCCCGCAAGGCCATCGCTCCTGGCTCCTGCGCGGCACCGAGGCCCGCTACGCCAATGAGGGCATCGTGGACATCAAGGAGCTCAACCTCACGGTTTTCACCGGACTGCCCGACGAAAAGATCGAAACCATGATCCTCAGTCCCGCCGCCCGGGTGCGGCTCCAGGACCGGCAGGTCAGCGGTCCCGAATCCATCCGCATCATCAACGACCGCTTCGAAGCCTCGGGGTCCCAATGGAGCTACGATCACCAGCAGAAAAGCATTTCCATCGCCAAGAACGTGCGCGTAATCCTGCACACCCAGCTCAACGACATTCTGAAATGAAGCTCTCCCGCCTTGGCCTGATCCTCTGCCTCGTCCTATGCGGCGCCCTCCTCCGGGCGCAGAATGTCGAGCCGCAGAACACCGTCATCGAGAGCGAGTCCGTCGACGGGCGCAGCACGGACAAGGAAACCACCTCCGTCTTCACCGGCCGCGTGGTCGTGACCGCGACCAACATGAAGCTCACCTGCGACCGCCTTGAGATCGTCGCGCTCCGCGCCGGGGACCCCAAGGCCACCATCGGCAAGATCGAGGCCTTCAAATCCCTCGTCGCCATCGGCAACGTCCGCATCATCCAGGGCGACCGCGAGGCCGCCTGCGGCAAGGCCGAGGTGCTGCCCGGCGACGACAAGATCCTGCTCACCGGCTCGCCCGTCGTGGTGGACCACTCCGTCAACTGGACCTGGACCGGCGACGAACTCGAGATGCTCCGCGGCGAGCGCCAGATCCGCGGCAAGAACGCCCGCTTCACCGGCCCGCCCATTCAGGACCTCGGCGTGGACCTCGACAAGAAGCCCGAGGCCGCCCCCGCCCCTGCCCCTGCCGCCGAGGCGCCCAAGCAGCCCTGACCATGGTCGCCCCTTCCGACGCCACCGAGATCCGCACCGAGGGTCTGGTCAAAACCTACGGCTCGCGCTCCGTCGTCAACGGCGTGAACATCCGCGTCCGCGCCGGCGAGGTCGTCGGCCTGCTCGGCCCCAACGGCGCGGGCAAGACCACGACGTTCTACATGGTGGTCGGCCTCGTCCCCTCGTCCTCCGGCCGCGTGTTCATCGGCGATAAGGACGCCACCGACCTCCGCATGCACCGCCGCGCCCGTCTCGGCGTCGGTTACCTGCCGCAGGAAGCCTCGATCTTCCGCAAGCTCACCGTCGAGGAAAACATCCTCGCCATCGTCGAGACGCTCCGTGTGTCGTCCGCCGACCGCCCGGCGCTGGTGAAGCACCACCTCGACGAGCTGAGTCTCGGCCACCTCGCCAAGCAGAAGGCCTACACCCTCTCCGGCGGCGAGCGCCGCCGCCTTGAGATCGCCCGCGCCCTGGTGACGCGCCCGAAGTTCCTGCTGATGGACGAACCTTTCGCCGGCGTGGACCCGATCTCCGTGGCCGAGGTGCAAAAGATCATCCTCGAGCTGAAGCAGCGCGGCATCGGCGTGCTGATCACCGACCACAACGTCCGCGAAACCCTCCGCATCGTGGACCGCGGCTACATCATCAACAAGGGCAAGGTCCTCACCGAGGGCAACGGCGACTTCCTCATCAGCGACCCCCAGGCCCGCGAAATCTATCTCGGCAAAGATTTCGACCTGTAAGGCCGCTGTCTTGGCGGGCCGGTCCCCGCAGCGCCCGCCCGCCACGAGTAGGAGCTTGTTGTCCGGGAATTCTTCCCCTACTCACTACCCGCTGCCCGCTCACCACCACTCCGGTCCAACCATGCCCGCCAAAGCCCTTCACGGCATCACCGTCTCGCACTTCTTCGAGACCTACGGCGCCAAACTCCAGCTCCAGCTCCTGCACGGCAGCAACGGCCTGCACCGCCTCATCCGCGAAGGCTCCATCAATCGCCCGGCTCTCGCGCTGACCGGATTCTTCAAATATTTCGCGAACAAGCGCATCCAGGTCCTCGGCGCGGCCGAGATGACCTACCTCAAGACCCTGACCCAAAAGCAGCAGGTCGAGATCTTCGGCGAGATGGCCAAGCGCGGCATCCCCGCCCTCATCCTCACGCGCAACTACACCGCCACGCACCCAATGCTCGCGGTCTCGGAGGAGATGAACCTGCCCATCTTCCGCACGCCGCTCATCACGATGAACTTCGTGAACGCCGCCACGCTGTGCATCGACAACGAGTTCGCGCCGACCACCACCGAGCACGCCACCACCCTCGACGTGAAGGGCATCGGCGTGATGATCCGCGGCGACAGCGGCATCGGCAAATCCGAGTGCGCCCTCGCCCTCATCGAGCGCGGCCACTCGCTCGTCGCCGACGACCTCACCTGCATCCGCCTCATGGACGAGCGCGAGCTCTCCGCCAGTTCCCGCCCGCTCAACCGCGGCTACATGGAGTGCCGCGGCATCGGCATCATCAACATCGCCGAGATGTTCGGCGTGAAGAGCATCCGCCTCGACAAGCGCATCGACCTCGTCGTCTCCCTCCGCGAATGGTCGCCCGATGTCATCGAGGAGCGGACCGGCCTGGAGGAGAACTACTACAACATCCTCGGCGTTAAGGTGCCGCACATCGAGTTCTACGTCCGCCCCGGCCGCGACATCGCCCGCCTCATCGAGGTGGCCGCCCTCGTGCAGGCGCTCAAGATGATGGGCCACGATCCGGCCCGCACCTTCAACGAGCGCCTCATCGCCCACATGGCCGAACAACAGTCGGCCGCCACCACCAGCCACCGGGTGGACTCCGCCCTGCCCTTCCCGCCCGACCAGGACGATGACCCCGGCATCGCGGAAGACGTGCGCCGCTGATTTTCATGCCTGCCCCACGTTTTGACTCCCGCCGTCCCGACCAGCTGCGTCCCATCACGCTCGAAGCCGGCATCGCCCCCTACGCCTCGGGCTCCGTTCTCATCGGCTTCGGCAGCACCCGCGTCATCTGCGCCGCCACCATCGAGCCCAAGGTCCCGTCGTGGATGAAACAGCAGGGCGTGAAGGGCGGCTGGCTCACCGCCGAGTATTCGATGCTGCCCTACAGCACGCTCGACCGGAAGCCGCGCGACATCAGCAAAGGCAAGATCGACGGCCGCACGATCGAGATCCAGCGCCTCATCGGCCGCTCGCTCCGCGCCGTGCTCGACCTGCAGAAGCTCGGCGAAAACACGCTCTGGATCGACTGCGACGTGCTCCAGGCCGATGGCGGCACCCGCACCGCCTCGATCACCGGCGCCTACTTGGCCGCGCGCCTTGCCATCCAGAAGCTGCTCGACGCCAGGAAAATCTCCGAAAGCCCGCTCGTGGACTCCGTCGCCGCCGTCAGCGTCGGGCTGTTCAAGGGCGAAGCCCTGCTCGACCTGAACTACGTCGAGGACAAGGACGCCGAAGTGGACGCCAACGTCGTCATGACGGGCCGCGGCCAGTTCGTGGAGGTCCAGAGCAGCGGCGAGGAGTCCACCTTTTCCCAGGAACAGCTGGACCGCCTGCTCGTGCTGGCCAAACAGGGCCTCGTCGAGCTGACAGCCCTCCAGCAGCAGTTTCTCGCGCGCCACCTCCCCGCCTGAAACCGGCTCAGGCCGGCGCCTGTTCCTTGCGGCCGCCCATTTCCTGCTTCAGCGCGCCGAAGTTTCCTTCCTCGCAGCTGTGCACGAAACCCTCGGTGACCGACTTCAGGTCCTCCCAGCGACGGCGGATGGCCTTGGCCTCGTCTTTGCTAATCTGACTGTCTGCGGCTGCGACGGCAATAACGCCGAGCATGTCGGCAAATTCCTGCACGATGCTGTTCGTGAGCGGAATCAGCTGGTAGGGGTGAGGCTTGGCCTTGGGGTTGTTGATGAAGAAACCGCCGGCGCGCTCGCACACCCACTGCGCGATGCGCGTGTCGTTGGTGAAGCGCAGCAGCTGCTCGATGCGGTCGAGCGGGTTGTTGGCCCCGCTGCCGGTCTCGTCCTGCGGCGGCTCGGCCCACTTGTAGATGAGCGAAAGCGACAGACCCATGTCCGCCGAAATCTGCTTTGCGCTGGTTTTCTTCAGGACCTCCTTGAGCAGCTCATGCGATTGCATGGCCGGCATGGTGCCGGATGGCCCTGCAAAGGCAATCCTCCCCTGCCCGCTCGTGTGTCATGGGCGGCGGCTTCGGCTGTAGCGGCGGTCTGTGACCGCCGGCCGGGACACGCGCGATCCCAATCGCCGACCACACCCCGCCCTTCGGCCCCCCTCTCCAGAGGGGAGCACAAACGGCATCAACGCAGATCAGAGTCCCCTCTATGAAGAGGGGTGGCGCGTAGCGCCGGGGTGTGTGGGACGAACAGGGAGCATGCGAACGATGCGGGTTAACTGTCCGACAAAACTCCCACGCCCCACCCTCCGGCCAACACGCGACAACTCCGCCGGCGCAGGCGCGCTTTTTTGTGTCAATTGCCCCGCCTTTGTGGCTAAAAGTCAGGTCCTCTTTCCCATGAACATTCACGAGTATCAGGCCAAGGCCCTCTTTGAGAAATTCGGTGTCGCGGTGCCCCGCGGTGTCGCCGCCCGGACTCCGACCGAGTTCGAGTCCGCCCTCGCCACCCTCGGCCACGAGGGCCCCATCATCGTCAAGTCCCAGATCCACGCCGGCGGCCGCGGCAAGGGCACGTTCACCGACGGCTTCAAGGGCGGCGTCAAGTTCGCCAAGACCAAGGCCGAGGCCCTCGAGCTCGCGAACAAGATGTTCAACAACACGCTCGTGACCGCCCAGACCGGCCCCGCCGGCCGCAAGGTCCAGACGATCTACTTCACCCAGGCCTGCGACATCACCAAGGAATATTACCTCGCCATCCTGCTCGACCGCGTCACCTCCCGCCCGGTCATCGTCGCCTCCACCGAGGGCGGCGTCGAAATCGAGAAGGTCGCCCACGAGACGCCCGACAAGATCTTCAAGATCGTCGTGGACCCGGCCGTCGGCCTCCAGGGCTATCAGGCCCGCGAGCTGGCCTTCCGCCTCGGCCTCACCGGCGATTATTTCAAGAACGCCGTGAAGCTCATCGCCGGCCTCTACAAGATGTTCTGGGAAACCGACGCCGCCATGGTCGAGGTCAACCCCCTCATCACCACGCCGACCGGCCAGGTGTTCGCCCTCGATGCCAAGGTCTCCTTCGACGACAACGCCCTCTTCCGCCACCCCGAGATCGTCGCCCTCCGCGACCTCAACGAGGAGGACCCCAAGGAAATCGAGGCCTCCAAGTATTCGCTCTCCTACATCGCGCTCGACGGCAACATCGCCTGCCTCGTCAACGGCGCCGGCCTCGCCATGAGCACGATGGACATCATCAAGCATTTCGGCGGCAGCCCGGCCAACTTCCTCGACGTCGGCGGCGGCGCCTCCAAGGACCAGGTCACCGCCGCCTTCAAGATCATCCTCACCGACCCCAACGTGAAGGGCATCCTCGTGAACATCTTCGGCGGCATCATGGACTGCAACACGATCGCCACCGGCGTCGTCGCCGCAGCCCGCGAACTCACGCTCACGATCCCGCTCGTCGTCCGCCTCGAGGGCAACAACGTCGCCGCCGGCAAGAAGACCCTCGCCGAGTCCGGCCTCAAGATCGACTCCGCCGACACCATGGCCGACGCCGCCCAGAAGATCGTCAAGCTCGTCGCCTGACGATCAGTTGAAGTGACAAGTTTAAGTTGAAGCAGAACCACTCCCAACCCCCGCTTCCCCGACTTAAACTACAACTTCAGACTTAAACTGACGCGTCCCCAATTCTTAAACTTAAACTCTAAACTTAAACTCCGCGCATCGCGCGGCCCACCATGGCTATTCTAATTTCCGAAAACACCCGCGTCCTCGTCCAGGGCATCACCGGCGAGTTCGGCGCGCGCCACACCAAGCTCTCGCTCGACTACGGCACCCAGATCGCCGCCGGCGTCACGCCCGGCAAGGGCGGCCAGTTCTTCGAACACAACGGCCACAAGGTCCCGATCTTCAACACCGTCGCCGACGCCGTCGCCGCCACCGGCGCGACCGTCTCCACCGTGTTCGTCCCGCCGCCGTTCGCCGCCGACGCCATCCTCGAGGGCGCCGACGCCGGTCTCGACCTCGTCGTCGCCATCACCGAGGGCATTCCGATCCGCGACATGATCGCCGCCAAGCGCGCGATGGCCGGCAAGAAGACGCGCCTCATCGGTCCCAACTGTCCCGGCCTCGTCACCCCCGGCACGGGCAAGGACTCCACCGGTGGCTGCCGCATCGGCATCGCCCCGGGCTACATTCACAAGAAGGGCCACGTCGGCGTCGTCTCCCGCTCCGGCACCTTGACCTACGAGGCCGTGTTCCAACTTACCTCGAAGGGCATCGGCCAATCGACCTCCGTCGGCATCGGCGGCGACCCGGTCAACGGCACCAGCCACCTCGATGTCATCAAACTCTTCGCCGCCGACCCCGATACCAAGGGCATCATCCTCATCGGCGAGATCGGCGGCAACGCCGAGGTCGAGGCCGCGCGCTGGATCAAGGCCAACTGCAAGAAGCCCGTCGCGGGCTTCATCGCCGGCGCCACCGCCCCCGCGGGCCGCCGCATGGGCCACGCCGGCGCCGTCGTCGGCGGAGCCGAGGACACCGCCGCCGCCAAGATCGCGGTCTTCAAGGAATGCGGCATCGAGTGCGCCGTCACCCCGTCCGACATGGCCGACGCCCTGATCCGCGCCGCCCAAGCCCGGGGCGCGAAGCTGTCCTGACCGCGCACGCCACTCGACCTTCCGACGCCCTTCATCAGGCCCGACCTTGCCGTCGGGCCTTTTTTTCAACCTGCTCGGCATGAGTTAACCAGCCGCCGGCACCGGCCAAGGAAGACCGATCCCGAAGCCCGCGAAAAATGACCGGTATCTCCGGGTCGACGCCTGAAAAGAAAATGGTCGCCATCCGGGATACCCGGGAAGGAATCTCACCCCGTGAGGGCATCCCCATTTTTGCAGATCCGGGTGAGAAGCGTTTGTTCGGACCCCCATTCCCCTTCGTCATGAAAATCCGCCTCCAGCCCGCGATTTTGGCCGGCGCCATTATCCTATGGTTGGGCTTTCATCTCTCCGCGCGCACCGGTCAAACGTCTGCCCTGCCGGGCATCAATCAAGGAAGGGAAACCATCAGCGGTCAAACGCCGCCGCGAGAGACTCACGGACGAACGTT
>JAUPWC010000170.1 GCA_030916665.1 Verrucomicrobiota bacterium | reverse complement strand
CCCGGACGTTCGCCGACATCGCCCCCATCCTGCCCGCCGAAACCGCCATGTACGTGCCCAAGGTGCTGGCCACCCTGGCCGTCCGCGCCGGGATGCCCCCGGACGGCTTGGCGCCGCCGCTGCGCTGACCACGAGTTGAAGGTTGAAAGACCAAGGCTGGTAGCCGCGAGCGTGAGCGAGTGGATCGTGCGTCCTTCCACTCGCTCACGCTCGCGGCTACCGGTGGCTCGATCTTTCAACCTTCAACTTACACCTTTCAACTGCGCCGCGCAGCGCAGCCCGCCCTCCTTCGCCGAGGCTACGGAGGGCAGCCTTCGCCGTTGCGCGGCGCCACTTTCCCCGTGGTCCGGTGCTGGCCTGCCAGCCGTAGCTCCGCAGGAGCGAAGGCTGGTGCTCGGGACAGGACTCGAACCTGCACGCCTTACGGCACACGCACCTCAAACGTGTGTGTCTACCAATTCCACCACCCGAGCATTCCAACGATGGGAGCGGTGACTTAGGTAAATCCACCAAGTCTTGTAAAGCCCCGAAATGCGCTTGCGTCGCACTTTCTTCTGGGAACACACTCCGTTTCCGGTGGCCTGACCGCCACGCAGGAATTCCTGACCTAAACCAAGCATCGACACCGGGTATCCACGCCCGTTCTTACGCCCTTTCATGGACGACACCAAGCCTGCCAATGAACCCAACCAGCCGGGGTTGAACAAAATCGACCTCAGCCAGTTGCAGTCCTTCAACTTCGGCACCCAGTGGACTGAGGTGAAGCCCGTAGCTCCGGGTCGCCGCGAGCGAGACTTCGACCGCGATGACCGCGGCGAACGCCGCGACCGGCGTGATCGTCGCGATGGCGGTGGCGGTGGTGGGCCCGGCCCGGCCGGCGGCCCTCCTCGAGACCGTCGTGGCTTCCGCAAGCCGGCGGGCGCCCCTGCGGGTGCTCCCGGTGCGGCTCCCTCCGGCCCGGCCGGAGAAGGTGGCGGCCGTCCGCAGGGCGGTCCGGGCGGCGAGCACCGCCGCTTCGAACGCGGTCCCGGTGGTCCGCGCCGCGACTTCCGTGGCGGCGACCGTCGAGAAGCCGGCGACCGTCGCGACGGCGGTGGGCAATCTTTTGAGCGCGCGCCGTATGTCAGTCCGTTTTTTACCGCGACCTGCTACCCGGAAGACACGGGGTTCGCGGCGATCGTGAAGGCCGTGCGCGCGTCGTGCCGCACCTTCCAGCTGTTCGAAATCACCAAGGCCGTGCTCGAGAAGAACGACCGTTTCGTCATGGTGATCCAGCGCACGAAGCCCGCCGCCACCGAGGGCCAGCCGGCCACCAAGCCCGCGCCGCTCTACATGTCGATGCCCGACCATCTGCCGTTCGACACGGAGGATGCCGCCATCCAGCACGCGCTGAGCAACAATCTCGGGGCGTTCTTCGAGATGCAGGAGGTCGAGGTTGAGGCGCCGAAGGGCAGCTTCCCGATCATCAACAAGTGCGGCATCACCGGTGAACTGCTCGGGCCGCCGAACTACCACCGTTACCAGCAGTTCCTCCAGCAGCACTACGCTGCGAAGATCAAGGGCATGTCCTTTGACCGCTTCCGCGAGAACATCGTCTCGGCGCGCGAACCCGAGGTGGTCGCCGCGTGGCAGGAGAAGATGAAGAAGGCCACGCGCTACACCTGGAAGCCGCCGGTCGCCCGTTCTTCGACCAAGCCGCCGATGGAGGCGCCCGCCGCGACCGAAACGGTTGCGCCGGCCGCCGTGCCCGTTGAAACACCAGCCGAGTCCGCCCCCGTCGAGACTCCGGCGACGCCGGTCGAAGCCACTCCGGTGGCTCCGGCGCTCACTTTCGACAGCCTGGAGGAAGCGCGCCTGCACCTCCTCACCCAGGCGCGCGAGCGCATGGTGCGCACCGTCGAGACCGTGCGTTTCCACGGCAAGAACATCGAGAAACTTCCCCCCGGCGAAATTCGGCGTGCGCTTGAGGGCCACATCGAGCGCCAGCGCCGCTTCCCGCTCGACACCGCCAACGCGCTGCGCGGCCGCCTGCGCCGCGAGGGCTTCACGATCTTCAAGAAGGGCTCGCGCGGCGTCTCCTACGTCTGCGCCGTGAAGCGCCGCTTCCGCGTTCCGGGCCAGGTGTTCTCCGAGAGCATCGGCTCGCTGATCGATTTCATCGAAAGGCATCCGATGGTCCATGTGAAGGATCTGCCGAAGGTGTTTCTCGGCATCGAAATCCCTGCGGCGCCCGCCGCTCCGGTCGCGCCCGCCGAGGGGGCCACCGCCTCGCAGTCGCCGTTCGCCGCGCTCCCGCCCGAGCAGTCGGAGAAGCTGCGCAAGATGAGCAACGATCTCCGCTGGCTCGTGATGGAGGGTTACGTAACCGAGTTCTCCGACGGCAAGCTCTTCGCCCCGCCGGTCATGGCCCCGCAGGCGGCGAAGAAGGCCGAGTCGGGCGAGGAAGAACACGATCCGGTGGACTTCCCCGAGGCCCATCCGGCTGTGGCCGCCTCTCCGGTTGCGGAGACGGCGGCCCCGGCTGAGGAAGCCGTCACCGAACCGGCTCCCTTGGCGGAGCCCGCTCCCGCGGCAGCCCCGGTCGCTACGGAGTCCGCGCCAGTCCCCGTGGAAGAACCGAAGCCCGAGGCTCCGCCCTCCTGATTTCCAAGCCCGCTCGCAAGAGCGGGCTTTTTCTTGCTGGTTGTTTTTGTAGCGGCACTCTATGAGCGCCGTCCGGCGGTCACGGACCGCCACTACAGCAAGCGTATCGCGTGTTTGTCGCCGTCCACGATTGCGAGCGTGAGGTTCCATGCACGGGGCGGCAGCCACGCGCCGGTTTTCTCCGGCCATTCGACGGCCAGCACCCAGGGGCTGGTGAGAAATTCCTCGAGCAACAGTTCCTCGAGCTGGCGTTCGTTCTCCAGACGATACGCGTCGAGATGCACGAGCTTGGCACGGGTGCCGGAGTAAACGGAGTAGATGGCAAAGGTCGGACTCGTCACCTGTTCCTTTACCCCGAGACCTTGTGCGAGGCCTTGCACGAAGGTCGTCTTGCCGACGCCCATGTCGCCATGCAACGCGAGCACGGTGTCCGGCGGGAGGATCGCCGCCAGGTCGGAGGCAAGCCGGCGCGTCTCCTCCGCCGAGGCGGTCACGAGGCCTTGGCGCAGTCTATCGCAGATGTTCATAGCCGCGGGCAGCCGTGAGATTGATGGCGTCGGCCGGCAGCCGGCCCGACGGGACGAAATGGCCGATCCGGGTGAGCGGCAGACGGGGAAATTGCCGCGCCCAATCACGCTTCAAGCTGTCGCTATCCGATTTCTCCTTCACGACGACCAACAGTTCGTAGTCTTCGCCGTCGCCAAGCGCGTGGGCGAGGGCGGTCCGGCCGGAACGGCGCGCCATCCGGCGGGCGGCGGCACTGACGGGGATGTCGCGCCCTGCGAGTGCGGCGGACAGACCGCGGGTGGTGAGGGAATCGAGGTCGTTGGCGATGCCGTCGCTCACGTCCATCATTGCGACCACCTCGGCGCGTGTGGCCAGCCAGGCCCCTTCGGCGAGCCGCGGCGTGAAGCGATGGTGATGGCCGAGCAGGCTGCCGCCGAGGTGTCCGCTCACAAAAATGTGATCGCCGCGCCGCGCACCGGTGCGGGTGACCACGCGCGCGGTGGCAGATTCACCGTGCAGGGTGAGGAAGGCGCCGAAGAAACCGGCCGGAGCCTGGGTCACGTCGCCGCCGACAATCTTCACGCGGAACTTCCGCGCCGTCGCCGCCAACCCCAGATAAAAACCGCGCAGCCACGCGGTGCTGGTTTCGGGGGCGAGTGCCAGCGAGACGACGGCGGCGACGGGACGCCCGCCCATGGCGGCGATGTCGCTCAGGTTGCGCTTCAGCAGCTTGGCGCCGACGGCGCGCGGCGGCACGGCGTCGTCAAAATGCCGGCCGTGGATGACGGGATCGGTCGTGACCAGCTGGTGGCGCCGCGTGGGCGGAATGACCGCGCAGTCGTCGCCGATGCCGAACGGTGCGGCCGGCGAGGCGTTGCCGAGCCAGCGGCGGATTTCGCGGATGAGCGCGCGTTCACCGAGCACGGCCACGGCAGCCTGCCGACGTGACGTGAACGGGCTCATGGTTTGATGTCCGGCAGGCCGGAGAGCACGATCAAGATGGTGTTCAGGTTGAACAGGCTGTGGGCCACGATGGGCACGCGGATGGAGCCGGTGGCTTCATAGGCCAGCGCCAGCAGCATGCCCAGCACGGCCAGCGGCAGGAATCCCGCCCAGTTGGCGTGGAGGATGCCGAAGCAGGCGCCGCTGATGAGCAGCGCCGGCCAGCGGCCGAGTTTCTGGCGGATGAATCGGTAGAGTCCGGCGCGAAAAATCAGTTCCTCGCTGAGCGGAGCGAGCACACAGGCGACGGCGAGCATGCCCGCAATGACGAGCGGCGAGCGGGTCTGCGTGAAAATGCCGATGAGGTCCTGCGGCTCATCGGGCAGGCCGACGGCCCGCAGCAGGCTCGTCCAGCCGAGACTCAGCAGGGTCAGCAGAGGCAGGGCGATCAGCACCGTGCCGGCCGCGTAGCGGAGCAAGCGGGCCCAGGGAAGCGCCACGCCCGGTCGCGGCGGCGGCGGCTGGCTGCCGTATTCCGAGTAGAGGCGCCGGCGCAGCAGTGGAAAGGACGCGCAGCCCGAGAGAATGCCGCCATGAAAGGCCGCTCCGTAAATGAAAATCTCCAAACCTGTCCGATCGGCCGCGTCGGCGATCAGCGGTGCGACGAGCGATTGCACCGCTCCCTGCACCAGAAAGCCACCCGCAAAAACGAGCAACGCCGCCAGCAGGAACTCCGCCAGGGACACGTCCCAATAGGGCAGCACATTGGTCCGCAGCCACCGCTGGCGCTGACGGGATTCGGCGAGCAGCCAGAGCAGGAAGGCGGCGCCGCCGAAAAGCAGGGTCAGCTCGAGGATGATCAGGGAGAGTTGTGCGGGCCCGGTAGGCATGAATCGCCCCCATGGTTGGCAGGCCGGACGCCGAAAAACCACCCCGAAAGCGCCCGTGTGCGCGACCGACTGGTCCGGACATGGCGATGCCCCTTGGCGGCGGTCCGCCGGCGGGCTCAGCCTTTCAGCTGATCGGCGATCTCCTCGAGCGGATAGGTGATGATCTCCGCGAGGGTGGGGTGATACCAGGGCGCCCGGAGCATGTCGCGCACGGTGGCGCGCAGGGCGAGCGGCGTGGAGAAACAGTGGATCAGCTCGCCGGCGTCCTTGCCGACGATCTCGGCGCCGAGGATGCGCCCGCGCTTGGGCTCGGCGAGGACCTTCACGTAGCCGTAGTTGGCCTCCATGAGGATCGATTTGCCGTGGTCGTTGAAGGGGTAGCTGGCCTTCAGGTAACGCGCGCCCTTGGCGTCGAGGTCGCGCTCCAGGGCGCCGACGGTCGCCAGCTGCGGGTCGGTGAAGACCACGTTGAGCAGGAGCGAGAAATCCACGGGCTTCAGCTTTTTCACCCCGGCGGCGTGCCGGGCGGCGAGTTCGCCCTGGGCGATGGCGATGTGGACGATCTCGTGCGGCCCGGAGCAGTCGCCGCCGGCGTAGATGTGCGGGGCAGTCGTCTGCTGCCAGCGGTTGATGACGATCTGGCCGTCCGGCCGCGTCTTCACTCCGGCGGCGGCGAGGCCGAGGCCGGCGGTGTTGGGCACACGCCCGAGGGCGTTGAAACAATGCGCGGCCCGGCGCGTAAGCGTGCGGCCGTCGTGCTGGAACGTGATGGTGACCCCGCGGCGATCCTGGGCGATTTGGGATATCTGCGTGCCGGCGAAGAGTTCGATGCCTTCGTCAACCAGAGCCTGTTGGACGACGGTCGAGGCGTCGTCGGAGTGGTCGCGCAGGATGTTGCGGCTGCGTTGGACGAGCGTGACCCTTGTGCCGATGCGGTTGAGAAACTGGGCGAGTTCGCAGGCCACAATGCCGCCGCCGAGCACGAGCACGCTCTTCGGGACGAAATCCAGATCGAGTACGTCATCGCTGGTCCAGGTCCTGATGCCGGCCAGACCGGGCACGGGCGGCACGGCGACCTTGGAGCCGGTGCCGATGAGAAAGTGGCGTCCGCTGATTTTGTTACCGTCCGAGAGTTCGAGGGTGTGGGCATCGACAAAACGCGCGTGGGCGCGATGCAGGTCGAACCGGCCGGAGGTGAGCGCCTGGAGGCGGTATTGGGCGAAGTCGCCGATGATGCGCTTCTTGCGGGCCTGGATGGCCTTCATGTCGGCGCGGGCGCCGGTGACTTTCACGCCGAATCGGTCCGCGTGGCGCGCGTGGTGGAGCACTTCGGCCGCGTAGAGCAGGGTCTTGGACGGCATGCAGCCGCGCAGGATGCAGAGCCCGCCGAGTTCGCGCGCTCCGTCCACGATCGCGGTCTTCAGGCCGAGGCCGGTGGCGACACGCGCGGCGTTGAAGCCGGCGCTGCCGCCGCCGATGCAGATGAAATCGTATTCCTTTGCTCTCATCATAGGGGGTTCCCGAGCAGATGCCCGATGCTCAGGAAGTAACAAGTAGCAAGTGACAAGTAACAGGAGAGTCCGCTCGATCAGTCGGTTTGGATCCTGTTGCCTGATCCTTGGCGCTTGCGACTTGGCCGCTAGCGGCCTTTGCCAAAAAGCATGATGTGAATCGTCTTCAGCACGATCGAGGCATCCAGCACGAAGGAGAAGTAGCGGATGTAGTAGAGGTCGTATTCCAGCTTGTGCAGGGTGTCGTCGAGATTGGCCCCGTAGGGGTAGTTGACCTGCGCCCAGCCGGTGATGCCGGGTTTCACCAGATGGCGGAAGTGGTAGCAGGGGATTTTCTTCTCGTAGTCGTCCACCAGCTTCACCCACTCGGCGCGCGGGCCGATGAGGCTCATGTCGCCGGTGAGCACATTCCAGAGCTGCGGGACTTCATCCAGGCGCGTCGCCCGCAAGAAACGTCCGATCGGCGTGATGCGGTCGTCGTTGGCGCCCGTATAAACCGCGCCGTCGTGATGCACGCGCATCGTGCGCAGTTTGAGGATGTCGAACAGCACGCGGTTCTTGCCGACGCGCGCTTGGCGAAAAAACACCGGCCCGCGGTCGCCCAGCCAGATGGCGGCTGCGACCAACGGGAAAGCCGGCAACGCGAGCAGCAGTCCGAGCGAGGCGAACGCGATGTCGGAAATGCGCTTCAGGCGCTCGAACACCGGTTCGCGGGCGATCTGGAATCCTTCCTGGAACAGCCAGGTCTGGTTCAGACGGTAGAGCGGGATCTTGCGCCAGTAGATTTCGTGGAAGAGCTCCAGCGTGTAGGTCGGCACGCCCGAGAAGTGCAGTTGCATGAGGCGGTCGGCGACCGGTGTGGGCAGTTCGTGGCTTGTTTCCCGGAGGATGATGGCGTCGAGGTTTTGCTGGTATTGTTCGAGGTAGTTGGTCACGTCGCCTATCGGCGGGAGCGAAATTTCCGACGCCGGCAGGCCGTGGACGATGGTCTCGTAGGTGGCGTAAAGCACGGACTGGGTCATCCGGTTGCGCCGGCATTCCTCCTTGAAGGCGACGCAGCTTGCCGGCGTGCCGAGAAACATGAAGTAGCGTTGCTGGCGGCGGGCCTGCCGCCGCTGGTAGAACCACCGCCGGTAAGGCAACGTCAGCGGAACCAGCAGGAGCGACGAGACCGTCAGCACGAAGCGGCTGGACTGCAGGGGAAACCCGGCCGGGATGAACACATAGGTCAGCAGCAGCGTCAGCAGGGCCACGACCAGCAGCGCGATGGCGTGCAGGCTGGTGTAGGTGACCGACATGACGTCGGTTCGCGGGCTGTAGCCGTCCACCAGATAAACCGCGAGCACATGCATCAGCAGCGGCAGCAGCAACGGCTCCAGCAGCAGCGTGTGCCAGTAAACCACCCCGTAGAGCCAGCCGACCATGTTGAACACTAGGAAAACAGCCAGGGCATCCAGCAGGAGCAGGGCGAGGGTGAGCGATCTTCCCTGGGTCATGGGGGCATTAACAGCCGGGGGTTTCCGGGTGGCAAACCGAAGTTATCCCGTTCCGGCCACACGGCGGAGGAGGGCATCCCAGCCCATCAGGGCGGCATCGCCCGTGAAGTGTTCCTCATAGAGCTGCCGGGCGCGGGTTGCCTGCGCCAGATGCAGCGCGGGGTCGGCGGCCAGGCGCCGGATGCCCTGTTCAAGTCCGGTGGCGTCGCCGGGCCGAAAAGCCGCGCCGCTCCCGTTTTGCCGCACGAAGCGGGCGATTTCGCTGTCGGCCGGTCCCACGAACACCACCGGGCGGCCGGCGGCCAGCACCCCGGCCAATTTGCTCGGGTAAACCAGCTGCCGGTAGGCGGGCTGCAGCGTGACGAGGTGGACATCGGCCGCGCCCAGGGACACAGAAAGTTGCGTCCGGGGCACGGCGGGCAGCAGCCGGATATTGCCGAGCGACCGCTGGCGCGCAGTCCGCGCGATCCGGTCGAAGCGGGCGCCGCTGCCGACAAAGAGCAGGACGATCCGCGGGTCGTTTCTCAGCCGGGCCGCCGCCTCGATCAGCGTGTTGAATTCGTGGACGCGGCCGAGATTGCCGGAGTAGGCGACGATGAACTTGTCGGCCAGGCCCCATTGGGCGCGCAGCGCGGCGATGTCGGCCGCCGAGGCCAGCGCATGCAGTTCACGCGGGGCCCAATTGGGCAGGATCGTGATGCGACTGCGCAGGACGCCCTGCTCGGAGACCAGCGCCGCCATGTCCTCGCCGAGTGGCACACAGGCGGCGGCGGCGGTCCACGCGGCGTCGCGTTTCCGGCGCAGCGGTTCGAGCGCCAGGCTGGCGAAGAAGCCGAAATGCGCGGCGGCGATCTCGGGGTAGATGTCCTGAATCCAATGGACGATCTTTGCGCCGGCGGGTGCCGCCTGCGCCACCGTTGCCCCCAGCATCGGCGGATCGGTCATCGGCACGAGGATGTCTCCGGGGCGGGCCAGCGCGGCAACCTTGGCGGCGGCATCGCGCAGGAAGCGCCGGTAGTTGCGGGCGCGGGAGATCAGCCCGCCGTGCTCGCCTCCCGCCCCGGTGCGGTGGATGGTCACGCCGTTGCGGGTGGTGTCGTCGGAACCCGTCGCAATGACCTCGACGGGCCAGCCGCGCACCGCAAGGCCCTCGGCGAGGTCGGTCAGCAATTGGGCCGTCGCGGCCGTGGACGGCCAATAGACGCGGTTGACGAAGATGACGCGCGGGCGACCGCTCACGAGGTGGACTGCTTGGAGGTGGAGCGGCGCAGTTCGCGCGCCTTCGCGGCGTTAAGAAATTCATACCAGCCCATGAGGCGGCAGAACACGAAGCCGCGGTAACCGTCGAGAAAACCGGCGCGCCAGACGTAATGGTAGAGGAAGCGCAGCGTGGGCCGGAAGGGCAGCCGCCAGGCGAGGCGGCGCAGGCGGCGCTTGCGGGCGAGGTGCGGGTCGAGGCCGGCGGCGTCGGTGGCTTCGCCCTCGACCTGCTGCTTCGCCTCCCAGTTGCTGTAGCGGTTGTGCTTTTCGACCCAGGTGGCGATGTCGGGAAAGGCGTGGTGTTCCATCTCGCCGGCGAGGTAGCCGGCGGTCCCCTGCAACTCAACATGCTCGTGGACCTCGTTGTCGCCCGAGCCGGCGGCGACGGCGCCCGCGGGCTGCTCGTAGCGTCCGAGGCGGTGCCGGAAGAGGCGCAGGTTCCAGCTCGGGTAGTAGCCGCAGTGGTTGAGCCAGCCGTCGAGGAACCAGAAGCGGCGGTTCACGTAGTAGCCGGCATGGGTGCCGGCGAGGGCGGCGCGCATCGCGCGCTCGAGCTCAGGCGTGGCGCGTTCGTCGGCGTCGATGATGAAAACCCAGTCATGCTTCCATGGCACGTTGGCCAGCGCCCAGTTTTTCTTCCGGGGAAAGGCGCCGTTCCACTTGAAATCCACCACGCGCGCCCCGGCGGCCTGCGCAATGGCGGGCGTGCCGTCGGTGCTGCCCGAGTCCACGACCACGATCTCGTCGCACCACGCGACCGAGGCCAGGCACGCGGCGAGGTTGGACGCCTCGTTGCGGACCGGAATGAGCACGGAGATGGGTGCGCGATCAGCCACGGGAACGGGTCTCGGTTGGGTCGGGCTGATCAAGGGCGACATAACGCACGGCGCAGCAAAGGAGCGCGCAGAATGTGAGCAGCACGGCGGGGTTGGCAAAGGGGAATTCCAGCCAGGCGTAGAGCAGGATCAGTCCGCAGCCTGCGAGCAGGTAGCGCGGCAGCAGCGAGCGGCTGCGGCGCCAGTTGGCGGAGAACAGCACGAGCAGCCCCAGCAGCAGAAGCAGGCCGGTGCCGACGAAGCCGACCTCGGCGAGCGCCTGCAGCCAGTCGTTGTGCGCTTCGGCGTAGAAGGGAATCCAGACCCACGTTTCGGCCGCGCGCTGGGTGTTGAAGATGCGGAAGACGTGCGCGTAGCTTTCCAGCCCCCAGCCAAACCACGGTTTCTCGGCGGCCATCTGCCAGGTGTCGCGGTAAAGCGTGAGACGCGAGGCGATCGCCTGGCCTTCGGAGAGGGTGGCGAGTTGCTGCGAGGTTTGCTGGATGCGCTCGGCCATCGCCCCGCGTCCGAGGGTGGCGATGGCGGCCGCGGCCAGAACGGCGACGGTGAACAACCCGGCCAGCGGCGCGGCCACCGGTGCGCCGGCTTCGCGTCGGCGTCGGACAATGCGCAGGGTGAAATGGAGCAGCGCGCCGCTCAGCAGCAGGGCGGTGAGCAGCGTGCTGGAGCGCGAGGCGCTCAGCGGGACCGAGGCTGCGAGGAGCACGGTGGCCACTGCGCCCAGCGGCAGGGGCGAGTGCCAGGGGTCGCGGAAACCGCCCTGCCGGTGGTAGTGGAAAAACAACGCAAGGCACGCGGCGGTGTTCAACAGGGTGAAAGCGCCCCAGTGGTTGTGATAGATAAAGGTCGCAAAAAACCGGACGTTGGGCGAGGGCACGGCGCCAAACCACAGGCCCTCGCTCCCGACGAGTTTTTGGAAACTGCCGAACACGGCGAGCGCCACGGCGTTGCCGGCCAGGAGGAACAGGATGGTCCGCACGTGGCCGCGCCGGCGCAGCGCATACAGCAGGTTGAAGCAGGAGAGCACGAGGCCGTTGAACTGCCACAGCTCCCGGGCCGCCAGCCGCGGCAGCGCGGCCGTGGGCAGCCAGGGATTCGGCGAACCTTTGGCCAGCATCACTTCGCCCGCGACGGTGATCTCCCGGAAACCGGGGTTGAAGCAGCTGATCACGACCAGCAGGTCGAAGACCCACAGCGGCCACAGCAGGCGGATCGCCGGATGCAGACGCCGGTCGGAGCGCGCATGCGCGAAAGAGGCCCAGAGGAACAGCGCGATGCCCGCCGTGCCCCACCAGGCGATCACCTGCCTCGCCCACGGGGCCTGGCCGCCGAAGGCCCAGGTCGTGAAGAGGAGCAGGATGCCGAAATGAAACGGCACCAGCCGGTGTGGCAATGGGACGGGACGGGAACTCTCCCGGGAACGAGAACCGGGATCAGGCATGGAGCAGGTGGCGGTAGAAACTGTGCAGCAGGCTGGCGGCGCGCGACCAGGAGTATTCGTTGGCCACCCACTGGCGGCCGCTCTGGCCCATCGCCTTCAGTTCGGCCGGCGGGGTCAACAGGGCCTGGGCGAGCGTCGGGGTGAACTCCTCCCACGGCACGCACCAGCCCGCGTGGTTGGGCGTGAGATCGGACCACGGCGTGGTGTCGGTCACGACAGCCGGCACACCGGCGGCCAGCGCCTCGGCAATCACGAGGCCGAAATTCTCCGAATGCGAGGGCAGCACGAACAGCGAGGCGATGGCGTAGGGTGCAGGCCGGCCGGCCCCGTCGAACACCCGGATGTTTTCGGAATGCCCCAGGTCGGCGACTTCCGCGGCGAGTTTCTCGGCGGTATATTCCTCCGTCGTCCCGACGATGAGCAGCAGCCAGTCACCGCGCGGAATCGAGAGCCAGCAGTCGATCAGCTCGCGCACGCGCTTCTTGTGGTGCAGCCGCGAATAGAAAAGCGCCACAGGGCGCGAGCGGGCGTCGGGGCAGAGTTCCAGCCAGGTCTCGCGGGCGGCGGCGAGATTGGCCGCATCGGGGAGGTCCACGCCGTTCGGGGCGACGCAGACCGGCTGCCGGAAGCCCAGGGCGTGGATGTCGGAGGCTTCCTCCGCGCTGGTGGCGTGCCAGCCGGCGGCGTGCTTCAGGGCGCCGGGGTGGATGAGTTTCTCGGCGAGGCGTTTTCGCCAGCGCCGGTGGCGCCAGGCCCAGGCGTTCATCATGCCGCGCGGGGAGATGACCAGCGGCGCGCGGTACCGGCGGGAGGCCTCGGTCGCGTAGCGCAGCGTGAGCAGCCAGAGCGCGTGGTGGTGGATCAGGTCGGCCGGCACCTCGACGAGGTAGTCGCGCAGCGTGGGCGAGCAGGTCAGCCATTGCGGCGTGACGCACCGGAAGAGCCGGATTTTGGCCCGGTCATCGGGAGCGGGGGTGACGACATCGCCGCGCACGCCGGTGGCGAGCAGTTCGACCGCGGCGCCCGCGTCCACGGCGTGGTTGGCGAGGGCGCGGACCGACTTGGACGGACCGCCGTGCCGTTCGGCGAGACTGGGCACGATGTGGCAGATGCGCATGATCGGTGTGCTTAAACGGGAGCGGAGCGGTCGCGCAGCGCCCGGCAGGGTGCGCCGACGCAGACCTTGCCCGCCGGGAGGTCGTCCACGACAACGGAGCGCGCGCCGACCACGGTGAGTTCGCCGACGGTCACGCCGGGGCCCACGAAGACGTCGGCGCCGAGCCAGGCGTTGCGGCCGACGGTGATGGGCGCCGTGACCAGCGGCATGGACCAGCGGGTGAAATCATGACTGCCCGCGCAAAGGTGGACGTGCTGGCTAAGGTTGGCGCCGTATTCGAGGCGCACGGGCGCGAGGTTGTAGATGAGGACGCGAGGCCCGATCATGCTGCGCGGCGAGAGCGAGAGTTTCCACGGGAAGGTCACACGCACAGTCGGGAAGACCACGACCGGCCCCTCGATCTGGGCGCCAAAGAGCCGGAGCAAGGCGGCGCGGAAGCCGTGCAGCGGACGCGGACTCCAGCGAAAGACGGTGGACTGCACCAAAAGCCAGAGCCAGCGGCGCAGCACCTCCGACTTCGGGTAGGGTGTGACGCAGTTCTGGCCGAGAAAAGGGCTGTCGGGCGGGCTCAAGTCGTTGGGAATCTTGCTAGTCAGCGTTGGGATGAGGGAACGGTCAACCGCGCAAACTCTCCGAGCAGACAACGGGCAGCTTCCGCGTAGTCGTGGCGGCGCACATCGGTCTGACCCTGCCGGGCGACGCGCTGGCGCAGGGCCTCATCCTGCAGCAGGCGGACGAGGATGCCGGCAAGTTGCCTGACCGCGGCGGGACTGGATTGGTCGAACTGGAAACCGTTTTCATCCGGCCGGATCAGGTCGCGGTAGCAATCGAGCTGGGAAACCACCGCCACCGCTCCGGCGGCCATCGCTTCCATCGGGGCGATGCTCAGGCCTTCGCCTTTGGCGGCGAGGCTGGGGTAGCAGAAAATCGCCAGCCGCCCGTAGTGCGTCGCAAGCACGTTGGCGTCGTAAACCGGGGGCAGGATCGCGAGGCGGTCGCCGAGCAGCGGGCCGTAGCGGGCCAGCAGCGCGTCGCGATAGGCCTCGCCGCCGCCGCCCTGCGGCACCGCGACCGGACCGATGAGCTCGACGCGCCACGGGGCGAGTCCGGGGTGTTCGCGGTGCAGGATGGCGGCGGCATCCAGCAGTTGCTCCAGTCCCTTTTCCGGATGGATGCGTCCGATGTAGCCGATGGTCAGAGGCCCGGTTGCCGCCGCGGCCCCGGCGCGCTGGTGGAGCTGCCAGTCGATGGGATTCGGGAATTTGAAAATGCGGGCGTCGAGGGAGGCGTTTTCCGCCCGGATCTTGTCGGCCACGGCCGTGCTGGTGGCGAGCAGTGTGTCCACCGCGGCGTAGGCCCGGTTCTGGCCCTTCGGCATGCGGCCGAGCACCACCGCGACGCGGCCGGCGGACGGTTTCACCCAACGCAGATAGACGGGCAGGGTCACGGTGTTGCAGACGACGACATCGGCCTTGGGCAGGTGCCAGGCGACCTGCAGTCCCCAGAGGAAGTCGAGCAGCAGATTGAGCGGCAGATAACGCGTGTGCGTGCGGCCCCGCAGACGCAGGTGGGTGAGCCGTCCCTCCATCTCGGTTTCGCGGTCCGGCCAGCCGGGCCAGCGGCGGGAGACCATCGTCACGGTGTGGCCGGCGGCAACGAACTCGCGGGCGAGGCGGTGCCAGATTTTCTCGGTGGAGCCGCCGAGGATCGGAGGCACCGGCAGAAAGAAACCGCAGACGATGGTGATGTTCATGGCGTGGAGGCGACCGCCTGCGCGAGGGCGGATTGCAGTCCGCCGGTGGCCTGGGCGTAGGTGTAGCCACCGATGCGGGCGGCGATGCGGAGACGCAACGGGGTGGTGTCGCCGCGCAGTTCGGCCAGCGCGCGGCCGAGGGCGGACTCCAAGCCGGCGGGATCGGCGGCGGGAAAGACCCAGCCGGTTTCACCATCCGTCACGAGGTCGCGCTGGCAGCCGACGCGGTCGCTGACCAGACAGGGCACGCCGAGGTGCATGGCCTCGTTGACCGCCAGGCCCCAGGTTTCGTAGAGCCCGCCCGAGGGCAGCACAAAGAGATCGGCAAGGGCGTAGCGCGCGGGCATCTCGCTCTGGTTGGCAAAGGGGAGGAATCGCACCACGCTGCCGGGGGCCTGGGCGGCGCGGGCTTCGAGCGCGGCGCGTTCCGGGCCTTCGCCGACGAAAACCAGCGCGAAGTCGGCGGGGGCGAGCCGGAGAAACGCTTCGAGCAGCGCGTCCGGTTGTTTGGCGGGCACAAGCTTGCCGGCGAAGAGGACGACCTTGCGGTTGCCGAGGTCCAGTTCTGCGCGCAGGCGGGCGGCGGCGGCCATGATGGCCCCGTCGCGCAGGAACCGGTCGGCATCCACGCAGTGCGGCGCAAAGTGCAGCCGGTCTTCCGACACGCCGAAGGTGCGGAAGTAATCGCGGTTGGCCTGGCCCACGTAGGTGACGGCGGCGAAGCGCGCATAGACGCGGCGCAGCACGCAGCGCTTGAGCCACGTGGGCGAGTGTCCGATCAGGTGGGAGTCGCCGCGGAAGATCAGCGGGGCGGGCGGGTGGCGGATGAGGTCGAGGTGCGTGCGCCAGGCGTAACCGAAGAGCAGCACCGCGTCGGGTTGCCAGGCGCGGAGACGCTCGCCGAGCGCCGGGTTGTGCAGGCCGCCGAACCGGTGCGTGCCGGGATCGCGCGACAGGTTGGGCACGAACTCGTGGTCGTAGCCGGAGAGCAGGTCCACGTCCCATTTGAACCGGTGGCCGAACTGCGGGTCGCGCTGCTCGGTGACGCCGAATTCCCAGAGGTAGAAAACGTGAAAGTCCAGCCGCGTGTGCGTGCCCATCCAGCGGAACCACGGGCTGTAATACTGCGTGGGGTGGGAGAGGACGATGGCGAGGCGCGACATGCGGGTTCAGTCGCCCCCGAGGAGGCTCTTGAGGAGGAACGGCACGCCGAGCACGACGATGAGCGCCTGTTGGAACGAGGAAATCCAGGCCGCCATCGTGAGCTCGGAGTTGAAGGCCCAGGCGGTGAGCAGCACCATCATCAGGCCGGCGAAGGAAAGCATCGGGCTGAAAGTGGACCAGATCTGGAGTTTCTTCAGCGAGAAGCCCCAGAAAGTTCCCAGCAGGACGGCGCCGAACAGCCCGAAGTTGGCGAAGGCCTCGGCCAGCAGTCCGAACGCGATGGTGGTGGTCTCGGTGTCCTCCTCGCGCTGGATGCCGTAGTAGATCGAGAGTTCGTAGGTGGCGATGTGGGACTTGGGTTTGTCGGGCCAGAAAAAGCGCGGGATGAGCTGCGGCAGCACATGCCGGTAGGTGGAGCCGTAGAGATAGTCCTGCCGCTGGGGCGTGTAGGAACCGATCAGGCAGAGGATGTGCATGAGCGAGGTGCGTTCGAGCAGCCGGCGGCTGGCGGCCTTCTTCTCCTCGGCTTTTTGCACGCCGTATTCGAACCACTCGGCGTAGTAGTTGCCCAGTTGGGAGAGGGTGGGCCGCGGCAGGTCGCCTTCCCAGTATTTTTCGCGCATCCGCGACTTGCCGGTGTGCAGAACCGCAAGAATGCCGAAGGTCACGATCATCACCACCCACGGGATGCGCTTGCCGCCCGACAGGTAGCCGAGCAGCGCGATGCCCACCTGGCTGATGGCGCCGATCAGCACCAGGCCGACCGACATGAAGATCATCTGCGGCACCAACGAGCATACGAACAGGCTCTTTTCGCCCTGCGTCAGCTCGCCGCGGCCCCAGCGCAGGGCGCTGATGAAGGTGCAGAGGATGCTCAGTCCGAAGAACACGGCGCGCAGCACGCTGCCGACGGCCGGGGGAATCCAGTCGGTGAACACGCTGATGCCGACGTAGAGCGTCGAGACCGGCAGGCCGTAGATCACGGAGCGCTCGATACCGGCGGACAGCAGGGACTCCGTCCAGAAGCCGCCGCGGCCCGGTTCGCCGCGCGTGAGCCGGTAAACGACATTGGCGCAGATCACATAGAGGACGACCAGCCACCCGGAGCGGGTGATGACCTCATCGCTGTAGTCGGCCATCTGTTCGCGCACGTTCAGCAGCGGCAGCGCATAGGAGTTGGCGCACAGCAGCATGATCGTCTCGAAGACCGGGAAGCGGCTGCCGCCGGTCTTCGCCCAGAGCAGGCCGGGGAGCACGGAGAGGGTCAGGATCAGCAGACCCTGGAAAATGTGCAGGGAGTTCTCGGTGTTGGCCGTGTAGCCGAGGTAACCGAGGGCGGCGGCAAGCAGCACCAGCCCCGTGGTGAACAGGCGCCGGCCCCGCGCGAGGTGTTCGCCCCCGAGGAGCGAATAGTCCAGCGCTTGCTCGCCGGGCAGGGGATTGGGGCTGACGTGTTCCATGGTTGCGGCTCAGTCTGAACGGCCGGCGGCGCGGGAGAAAATCTCCAATTGGCGGCGGGCCACAGCCGCTGCCGAATGCCGGGATTCCAGGCGCTGGCGGTCCAGCGGAGGCGCCGGGAGGGGTTGTTCGGCAAGGCAGTGCTTCAGCAGGCCGGTCAGCACCGAGACGGCCTGTTCGTCCGCGGCCGTTTGTGGCCGGTAGGTCACGAGCGCCGCGCCGCCGAGTTCCTGGATCGCTCCGGCAAGGACGCTGCCCTCCGGCGCGATCGCCAACGTGGGCCGTCCGGCCAGCAGCGTGGGGTAGATTTTGGAAGGCGCATAGCCCCGGTCCTCGGAGCCCAGCACCAGCGCGACGTCGGTTTCGAGCAGCAGTCGCAGCGAATCCAGATAGCCGATGCGGGCCGGTTGCTCATGCACGAGGTGCGCGATGCCGTGCCGCCGGGCGGAGGCGGTGGTCGTTGATTCCGCCCGGTCCGCCCCGGCGTAGGAGGTGCCGAAAAAATGCAGTTCGACCGGGCGTGCCGCGTCCTGGCATCGCGCGATGGCGGAGAAGAGGATGTCCAGCGTGGGCAGCATGTCGGGCCCGAGCCGTCCGGCGTAGGCGATCCGCAGCGCGCGCTTGTCCGCGGGCAGCAGCGGACGGGCGGTCTCCGGGAGTGCGCGCACGAGGGCAAAGTCATCGTCCGGCGCGCCGAAGGTCAGCACGCTGCCGCGGTTGGCCGTCCACCACGGATAACGGCGCGCGAGATCGTCGAGGTAGCGGGCGGAGACGCTGATGACATGCGCGGAGCGGCGGAGGGTCCAGCCCTCGAGCAGGCGCGCGCTGGCGGCGGCAAAGCGGTATTTCCAGCCGCCCGGCGGCGGGGGCGCGCCCGGCTGGCGGTAGTAGTCGTTCACCCACGGGTCCTGCAGGTCGATCACGTAGGGGACACCGTGCCGGCGGCGCCAGAGGCGCCCGAGCGGCATCGTCGTGAACTGCGTCGTGGAAAAATAGACCACCGACGGCCGCCACTCGCGGATGATCCGGATGCCGGCGGTGGCGAGGAAGGGCAGCATCCGCCACGCGAGATTGTTCAGGCCGAGGAACCGCGTCCACCGCCGGCTGAGGCAGCGCACCCGGATCACGCGCACGGAATCGGGGACGGTCTGCAGGAGGGCCGGTTCCAGCGGGGCCTGCGGCTCCCGGTCATCGGCCGTCAACACGGTCACTTCCCAGCCAGCTTTCACGAAATGAGGCAGGCTCATGCGGACGCGCTGCATGTCCGGCGCATTGACCGGCGGAAAGTGCGGACTGACGATCAGCAGCCGTTTCATGTGAAGGGTGCAGGCTGTAGGCGGTGAGGACGGCCGGCGATGACGTCGGCGTAAAGCGCGAGATAACGGTCCATGCAGACGGGAAGGTTGAAATGACGTTCCGCATCGGTGCGGCAGGCGTGTCGGTCGAGCGATGCCAGACGCGCAACCGCGGCCGCGCCGTCGTCGGCATCGTACACGAAAAAACCGGTGACGCCGGGGCGGACGATCTCGGCCAAGGCTCCCCGGGCGCAGCTGAGGACGGGAGTGCCCGCGGCGAGGGCCTCGGCAAACACGATGCCGAAGGGCTCGTCCCAGCGGATCGGCACGACAAGCGCGGCGCATTGGCCGAGCAGCCGGTTCTTTTCCACGTCGCCGACCTCGCCGATCCACTCGATGCCGTCCCGGCCGAGGTGCGGCGCGATTGCGCGCTCGAAAAAATCGGCTTCGGCCCCTGCGGTGGGCCGGTTGCCGGCGATGAGCAGGCGCCGGCCGCTCCGGCGCGCGATGGCGATGGCGGTGTCGGGCCCTTTGATCGATTCGACGCGGCTCAGGAAAAGCAAAGGGGCGTCGGCCGGCACCTGCGGCTGGAAGTCGATGCGGGCAACATCCACGAAGTTGGGAATCGCGGTCCAGTCCGATTCGGCCGTGCGGCCCTGGGCGCAGATGAACTCGCTGCAACCCGTGAACGCCAGCGTGCCGCGGCGCGCCAGCCGCAGCGCCGGACGCACCTGCGCGGGCGAAACGTGCCGCTGGTAGGACATGATTTTTGGCAAGCGCGACGGGAGCACGGCCGAGAGGTAGGCGAGCCGGGAGAAGCTGTGCACCAAATCCGGGCGGAACGAACGCACGGCCTGCCTGAGCGCGAGGATGTTGCGGACGGTGTCGATTTTTCCGCCCACGTCGTGGCCGGGCCACGGGAAGAATGCGTCCACCGGACAGGCGGAGCCGGTCTTGGCCACGAGGCCGACCGCGTGTCCGCGCCGCCGGAGTTCACCGGCCAGTGCGTCCACGATCCGCTCGATGCCGCCGTAACCGGCGGGCGGCACCGGTATCATGGGATCGGCGGTGAGCAGGATGCGCATCAGCGGGCGAGGGCGGCGGCGGCGAGCTCGGCGTAGCGGGCGGCCTGGTGTTCGTGGGCGAGGCGGGAAACAAAGGCCTCGCGCGCGGCCCGGCGCGCGGCGAGCAGGCCGTCGGGATTGCTCCCGAGACAGTTGAGAGCGGCGGCAAGCGCGGAGACGTCGCCCGACGGAAAGATTGCCCCGGCGCCCGTGGCCCGGGCGAGACCCTCCTCGTTGCCGGCGGTGGCGCTCGCCACCACGGCCAGTCCGGACTGGAGGTAATGGAAAAATTTGTTCGTGATCGTGAGATTGCGGCTGGGAATGGCGCTGTCTTCGAGGATTAGGCCGATGTCGTGTCGCGCGATGGCGGCGGCCAGTTCCGCCGGGGGAACCGTCGGATGGAAGTGCAGGCGCGGATGCAAGGTGGCGGGCAGCAGCGCGAGCAGCTCCCGGTGATAGGCCGGGTCACAGTGGCCGCGAAGATGCAGTTCCCACGCGAAGTCGAGTCGCGGCAGCGCGGGCATCAGGGTCTCGAGGCCGCGGCCGGGACCGATGACCTGGGAGAACCAGTGCAGCCCGATTGGGCGGCCGGCCGCGGGCCGGAGTTCGGGTTCCGGTCCGCGCGCAAAACTGTTGTAGATCACCGCGGGCGCGGGGCCGCGGTATTCCGCCGCGAGGGCTTCGGCGAGGGCGCGGGAGGTCGTCGTCGCGTAAGGCGTGGCGCGCAACAGTTCGCTTTCCAGCTCCGCGAGGCGTTCGACCGGGCGTCCGCTGCGTTGTTCGGACGGCAGATCGCGGGAGAACCAGTCCTCAAAATCGACGCCCACGCGGTGCCCGCGCTGCCGCAGTTCCGCGGCGATGGCGAGCCCCCCTTCGGAATGGACGATCGTGAGATCGGCGGGGTTCCGGAGCGCATGGGCGGCGAGTGCGCTCTGCGCGTAACCCCACACGCCGGCGGTGACCCGGCCCGTGAGACTGAACCAGTCCCGGGCGAGCCGGTGGCGCAGCCGCGCGGCCAGCCAGCAGGGCGCGCGGCCAGCGCGGGAAAAGTCTGCGACCGGTTCCCAGCGCCACGGGCGGCCCCGGGCGATTTCCCCGTCCCGGCGGGCGGATTCCGCGTCGAAGGCCACGCCGTGAACCGACACCTCATGCCCGGCCGCGGCGAGCGCGTCGGCCTCCTTCTGCGGGCGCGGGGCGGTGCAGAGGTGGCGGGCGAGGTAGATGCGGATGCGGGCCATCGGGGAGTCAGCGGGGTCGGCGCCCAAGCAGGTGGCGAAGTCGTGCGGCGAAACGCCAGCCGGTGAGCTGCGCCATGGTGCGGAAACCGGCACCGCCACCGGGCTGCAAATCGGCGCCGCCGAACCGGGCGATGTGTTCTTCGAGCTGGCTTCGCAGATCGGCATGTTCGGGATAGAAACTGTAGATCAGCTTCTGGAGCATGTTGGCGGAGAGCCGGCGGGTCTCCGCCGTGTCCTCCGCGGCGAGCAGCAGATCGGCGGCAAGGCGGGTGGAGAGCACCGCGGATTCCCAGGCGCGGCGACCCTTGTGATCCGACAAGCTGCCGGGCAGACCGGAGCGGTAATAGAGTTTGGCCTTCGGGGTGAAAACCACACCGGCAGAGCCGAGCACGAGCCGCGTGAAGAATTCGAAATCGTCGATGAGGGACAGCTGCTCGTTCCACCCGCCGCATCCTTCCAGCAGCGGACGTGGGATGAGAAACATGCCGCACTGATACATCGGCTCGGTGTCGCGCCAGGTCTCCTTGATCCAGGCGGGACCGGCGCTGTCGTGCCAGCCGGGGTGCGGGGTGAACACCGCCTGCGCGGGATCGGCGTGGAATCGCGCCCAAGGGCCGAAGGCCAGCCGGTCGCTGCGGCCGGCGAGGGCGGCGACCTGCACCGCGAGCGACTCCGGGGCCAGCAGGTCGTCGGCGTCGAGGAACTTGACGAGATCGCCCTTGGCGTGGCGCAGGCCGTGATTGCGGGCGGCGCTGGCGCCGCGGTTGGGCAGATCCAAGACCGTGACGCCGCGGCTGGAAAAGCCCTGGGCGACGGCCAGGCTGCCGTCGCGCGAGCCGTCGTTGACCACGATGACCTCTCTGTGCGTCCAAGTCTGCGCCAGCACCGACTCGAGCGTCGCCGCGAGCCACGCCTCGGCATTGTGACAGGGAATGATGATGCTGACGAGGGGTGCCGTCATGTGGTCAGTTCACGCTGCGCTCGCCGCCAGCCGTGGCGGTAATACCAGCGCTTCGATT